>VGRA01000662.1 GCA_016875515.1 Deltaproteobacteria bacterium
GTGCTCTTCCGGAGGGCGCTGGTGGCGGCAGGCGAGGTGCCTCGCCCAGCCTCGGCAGGCGACCCCGGCTCGGCACCGGTGGGCCTGGCCCCCTGACGCGCGGAGGGACGCGGGCGCGTCAGCGGCAGCTGGTGCACCTGCCCAAGGTGTGGGTCCCGTAGCCCCGGAGGATGTCGCAGTTGGCCTGGACGCCTTCCGGGTTGCAGCGCGCCTGCTCCAGGCTGGCGGCCTGGCAGTTGTACTGCGCGTGGTTCTGGGTGGACCCGGTCCACGCCGCCTGGTACCCGCTGGGCTCTCCGCTGCAGCTGGAGCCACCTTGCCCGCCGCCGCTGGAGGGTCCCCAGGCCTGCTCACAGGCGTGCCGGTGCGAGGTGTCCGCGCCGCTCCCGAAGTAGCAGCAGCCCTGTGCGGCGCTGTAGCCGTGATCCTGGCAGCGGACGCACACGTAGCCCTGGAACGCGTCGCAGTCCCCGGGGTCCGAGCCGGGGTTGCACGGCTCGTCCAGTTCCTTCCCGCACTCGGTCTCGCCCAGCAGCATCACTGCGGCCAGCACGGCGAGAGAGCGGCGGCGCCGGGCGAACAAGGTGCGCTGGAGGTTGCCACGGGGCGCGGCCCGCGCGCGGGCATGGAAGAAGGGACTTGCGGGCCCCCGGGGACCATGGCCTGTTCCGGTCCCATGAAAAGACTCCTCGCCCCCGCCCTCGCGCTGTCGCTCGGCTGTGCCACGCCGAAACCCGTTGCCGCCCCGCCGTCCGAGCCGCCCGAGCCGCCCCTGCCGGCGCTTCCCGCCACCCCGGCCGAGCCGGTGACGGAGACACTGCACGGCACCGAGGTGAAGGACGGCTACCGGTGGCTCGAGGACGAGTCCTCGGACCGGGTGAAGGGGTGGATGGCGGCCGAGGACGCGCACGCGCGGGCGGTGCTGGAGAAGCTGCCCGGCCGCGAGCCGCTGGCCGCGCGTCTCAAGGAACTGCTGGACGTGGACTCAGTGTCCGCGCCGGTGCAGGCCGGGGGGCGGCTGTTCCTGGTCCGCCAGCAGGTGGGGCGCGAGAAGGCGGTCCTCTACTGGAAGGACGGCGAGAAGGGCGAGGAGAAGGTCCTGCTGGATCCCAACGCCTGGGGTGACGGCAAGACCGTCTCGCTGGGCCGGTGGGTGCCCAGCCAGGACGGCAAGAAGCTCGTCTACCAGGAGAAGCCCAACGCCGCAGACGAGGCCACGCTGAAGGTGGTGGAGGTGGACACGGGCGCCCTGCTGCAGGACGTCATCCCGGGCGGGAAGTACGCGGACCCCTCGTGGACGCCGGACGGCCTCGGCTTCTACTACGAGTGGCTGCCGCCCCCGGGGACGGTGCCGGTGGACCAGCGCCCCGGGCTGACGGAGCTGCGGTTCCACGCGCTCGGGCAGCCGCCGGAGAAGGACGCGGTGGTGCGGCCCGCCACGAAGGATCCCTCCACCTTCCTCTCCGGGGGCGTGTCCCGGGACGGCAAGTGGGTGGTGGCCTACGTGCTGCGCGGCTGGAACGAGAACGACGTCTTCGTTAAGCCGGTGGGGGGGAAGAGGGACGTCCCGTTCGCCACGCTCGCCCTGGGCAAGGGGGCCCGCTACGAGGTGTCCGTCTTCAAGGACCGCTTCTACGTCTTCACCACCGAGGGGGCGCCGCGCGGGCGCGTCTTCTCGGTGGACCCCAAGCGGATGGCGCGCAAGGACTGGAAGGAGGTCGTCCGGGAGGACGCAGAGGGGGCCACGCTGGAAGGCGTGTCCGTGGTGGGCGGTCACCTGGCCCTCACCTACCTGCAGGACGCTTCCACGCGGCTGCGCCTGGTGAAGCTGGACGGCAAGCCGGTGCGCGAGGTGGCCCTGCCCACGGTGGGCACCTCGGGCGGGCTGGTGGGCGAGCCGGACCTGGACGTGGCCTACTTCCAGTTCAGCTCCTACACCACGCCCAGGCAGGTGTACCGGACGGAGCTCTCCACGGGCGTCACCACCCCGTGGGCCCGGGTGAAGGTCCCGGTGGACTTGGAGGCCTTCACGTTGGAGCAGGTGCAGTACCCCAGCAAGGACGGGACGAAGGTGCCGCTGTTCCTGGTGCGGAGGAAGGACCTCCCGAAGGACGGCATCGCGCCGGTGCTGCTGTACGGCTACGGCGGCTTCAACGTGTCGCTGACGCCGGCGTTCCGCGGCAGCATCTTCCCGTGGCTCGAGGCGGGCGGCATCTACGCGGTGGCCAACCTGCGCGGTGGCGGCGAGTACGGCGAGGCGTGGCACCAGGCGGGGCGCGGGGCGAACAAGCAGAACGTGTTCGACGACTTCGTGG
>VGRA01000663.1 GCA_016875515.1 Deltaproteobacteria bacterium
GGCGTTCCCCCGGTCAATCGCCTGCACCACGTTGGGATGGGCCAGCGCGGCGAGCGCCGCCGCCTCCTGCTCGAAGCGCGCGGCGAACGACGCGTCCCGCGAGAGCTCCTCGCGCAGGAGCTTCACCGCCACGGTGCGCCCCAGGGAGGACTGGGTGGCGCGCCACACCTCCCCCATCCCGCCGCGCCCCACCAGCTCGTGCAGCACGTAGCCGGGAATCTCCGGCTTGCGCTCCGTGCCGAGCACCCGCGGCACGCTCCCTGCGCCGCTGCCGGGGGCGAGCGTGGGGGCGGAGGCCTCCTCCTCGTCCAGCGGCGAGCGGCTCATTCCACGGCCGGCGCAGAGCGGACCACGTAGGTCTCCACCGCCTTCTCCTTGCCCTTGACGTGGAGGGGCGGCTGCGCCTCCACGGCGAAGCCGGGCCCGGCCCGCGCCACGGTGACCGCCGAGGCCAGCACCTCGCCGCCGTGGCAGACGCCGCACAGGCGCGAGGCGGTGTTCACCGCGTCTCCAATGGCGGTGAACTCGTGGCGCATCTCCGAGCCCATGTAGCCCACCACCGCCTGGCCCGTGTTGATGCCGATCCCCACCTCGATGGAGAGCAGCCCGTCCGCGGCGCGCTGGGCGTTGAGGGTGCGGACCGCGTCCTGCATCTCCAGGCCGGCGCGCAGGGCGCGCGCCGCGTCGTCCTCGTGGGCGGACGGCGGGCCCCAGGTGGCCATCACGCAGTCCCCGATGAACTTGTCCAGGTTGCCCTCGTTGCGGAAGACCACCTCGGACGCCGCGGTGAAGAAGGCGTTCAGCATGTCCACCACCTCCTGAGGCGCCTCGGACTCCGAGAAGGTGGTGAAGCCCCGGATGTCCGCGAACAGCGTGGTGACCTCCGCCAGCGTGCCCTGCCTGAGCAGCTCCACCTGCCCGCTCACCACCATCTCCGCCACCTTCGGGGAGAGAAAGCGCGAGAGCTCGGCGCGGGCCACCGCGTCCAGCTCGATCTTGCGCGCCATCTCCGCGTTCTCCAGCGCCACCGCCGCCTGCGCGGCAATCCCGGACAGCAGCTTGAGATCCTTCTCGCTGAAGGCGTTGATCCGCGCGCGGGAGTCCAGGAACAGCACCCCCTTGAGCGCGTCCTTCACCACCAGCGGCACCGCCATGGCAGACCGCACCCCGCGGGCCACGAGCGACTCGGAGCCGCTGAACCGGCTGTCCAGCACCGCGTCCGAGGTGAGCAGCGCCGCGCGCGTCTCCGTCACGCGCTGCAGGACGGTGTCCGACACCACCATGTCCCCGTCCGTCCCCTTCTTGCGCCCGAGCGCCGCCGGCACCATCCGGCCCTGCGCGTCCGCGAGGAAGATGACGCCGTTGTCTGCAGCCAGCAGCTGGAAGCTGACCTTGAGGATCTTGTCCAGGAGGCTCTTCTGGTCCAGCTCCACGCCAACCTGCCGGTGGAACTCGTGCGCGAGCCGCAGCTTCTCGTAGTCCTGCCGCAGCACGGCGGGATCGGTGATCTTCTCCGCGGGGCGGAACTCCGCCTCCTCCACCGCGCTCACCTGCGCCACGAACGCGGGCGAGGACTGGTTGGCCCCCACGATGGTGACCCCGCCCACCCCGCGCGGCGCGCCGCCCGCCGCCGGGAGCGTCTCCGCCGTGCCCGCCCGGAAGACGAACTTGCTGTTGCCCACCACCAGCTCGTCCCCGTCCTGCAGGCGCAGCTCGCGGATCCGCTTGCCATTGACGAACGTGCCGTTGCTCGAGCCCAGGTCCGTGACCAGGAAGTGCGCCCCCACCTTCTGCAGCGCCGCGTGCTCCTTGGAGACCTCCCGGTCCGGCACGCGGAGCGGGTTGGCAGGGTGGCGCCCAATGGTGATGCGGCTGCCGTCCAGCTTGAACTCCTCGCGCCCGCCGTCCGGCGCGTAGACCTCCAGCCGGGGCACCTCCGGACCGGTCCGCGCGGGACGGGGGGCAGGGAGGACGGCCGGCGACGGCCCGGTGATGGGGCGGGCCTCCAGGGAGCGGGCGGGTGGGCGGGTGTCCGTGATGCTTGCCGCCGGGCGGCTCCCGGTGGGCGCGGGTGGGGCGGCGAGCGGGACCGGCGCAGGGCGGGAGGCTGGGCCGGTCCGCTCTGGTGGCGAGAAGGGGCGCAGCTGGAAACCGCACGAGGGGCAGAACTGGGGCAGCGGGTGCTGGACCAGGGACCTGCAGTCTGGACAGAGGCTCGCGGGGGACATGACTGGGAGACCTGTACCCTACCAGAGGCGGCCGCTCATGGGGTGCGGAAGGTCAGCCCCACCGCGGGGAAGAAGGTGGGGCCGC
>VGRA01000664.1 GCA_016875515.1 Deltaproteobacteria bacterium
GCGCACCGGGGCATGCTCGAGCGGCAGGTGGCGCAGCTGGAAGCAGAGCGGGCGGAGGTGAGTGAGAAGCTGGACGAGGCGGCCAGGGCCGCGGATGCCCGCGCTGCCCGGCTGCTCGAGGCGGATCTCCGGCGCGTGGACGCGGGGCTCTCGGCTGCGCAGGAGGCCCTGGCCCGGGCCTCGGCGGACGCGGAGTTGCTGTTGGAGGGGGCGCGGGAGACGTCTGCCCGGGTGGAGGCACTTCGGGCGGAGCGTGCCGCGGCGGAGGCCCGGCTGCTCGCGGGGCAGGCAGCCGGGGTGGTCATGCAGGCGGAGGGGGGGCGGCAGGTGGACGAGCTGGAGCTCTCCCGCGCCCGCGACGAGGTGGAGCGTGCCCGGGCCCTGGCTGAGATCTGGCGCGGCGACCGGAAGTCGAAGTGACGGTTCAGGTCCGGCGCGCGGACTGGTGCAGCTCGAGCAGGATCTGACCGTCCTTGAAGAGGCGGACGGCGCCGGAGGTCTGGCTCACCACCAGCGCCAGGCACTTCGTCTCCGAGCTGATGGTGGCAGCCGCCGCGTGGCGTGCCCCCAGCCCGAGCGGGATCTTCACCGTCTCGTTGGCGGCGGACAGGTAGCGCCCGGCTGCCAGCACCACCCCGTCCTCCCGGATGACGAAGGCGCCGTCCAGGACGGAGAAGTTCTTGATGGCCTCGCGGATGCGGGGATCCAGCACGTTGCGCTCGGCCTCGGAGAGCCCCTGGAAGGGGTTGATGGTGAGCTGGCGGCTCTTTTCCAGCACCGAGGTGTGGTCCCCGATGGTGAGGATGGTCCCGATGGGGTGCCCCTCGAACCCCTCCTGGCCGATCTGCAGTGCCAGCTGGATGAGGGCGTCCACCACCTGCGAGTTGAACTCTTCGCCCAGCTTGAGCCCCTCGGTGGCCACGCGGTCCTCGAGAGAGCCGCCGATCCGCATCTGCATCAGCGTGTCCACCGGGCGGCCCACCTTGCCGGTGGCGCACAGCACCAGGTCCCCCTCGCTGAAGGCACCCTGCGAGAGCGCGGACACGAGCGCCACCTTGATGCGCTCGGTGCGCGAGTAGTCGTACGAGGGGATCACCAGCGCCTTCACCTTGCGCGCTTCCAGTTCCACGGCGAGCGAGGGCAGGGTGACCGCGCAGACGAGCTTCTTGCGGGCCGGGCGGCCGCGGAGATCCTGCGGGTGCAGCGGCGTGTCGGAGATGTACAGGAAGTGGTCCACCTCGCTGCGGCCGGCCAGTTGCAGGCCGCCGCGGAGGAACTCGCGGTCGAATTTGGACAGCTCGCTCATGTTGCCCTCCAGCCGGACGACCTCCTTACCTTGACACCGCTCCGGTGCGTGGCTGAAACTTCTTCCCCTCTTTTTCACCCATTTTCCCCGGGGCCCCCGCCTTGAACCAGAAAGAGCTCAAGCGATTCAAGAAGATGCTGGAGGACAGCAAGGCGGCGTTGTTGGAGAGCGCCAAGAAGACGCTGATGGAGGAGTCCAACTTCGACACGGACGACCTCCCGGACGAGATAGACCTCGCCTCGTCCGAGTACGCGCAGTCGATGGTCTTCCGTCTGCGGGACCGCGAGAAGTTCCTGCTGAAGAAGATCGAAATGGCGCTCGCCCGCATTGAGGACGGCACGTTCGGCGTGTGCGAGCGGTGCGAGGAGGAGATATCCCCCAAGCGGCTGGAGGCGCGCCCGGTGACGACGCTGTGCATCCGCTGCAAGGAGGAGCAGGAGAAGAAGGAGAAGTCCTACGGCTGAGCCGCGGCCTGCCGCGTGCGTCCAGCTGCCCGGCCGCTGCCCGCCTTGCGCGCGGGGGCGGCCGTGGCGTTTTCAGCGGCGGATGGTGTCCTCGGTGCCGCGCTCCACGCGCAGCAGCTGGCGTCCCACGAGCAGCTGGTCTCCACCGTCCACCAGGACCGGGCCGGCCAGGCGGACGAAGGTGCCGTTGGAGGAGCCGAGATCCCGCACGGTGATCCGGTTGCCGGCCACGTGGAGGGACGCGTGGCGCCCGGAGACGAAGCCATCTCCGCGGAAGGTGATGTCGCCGGTCTCGCGCCCGACCAGGTTGGTGCCGTCCCGCAGGAGGAAGGCGGAGGCGCGGATGCCGCCCTCGAGCAGCTGCACCATGCGGTAGCGGTAGCCCGGATCCGGCGATCCCCACTGCTCGAGCCCCCGGGGCCCGGGATGCGCGGCGGGATGGTCTCGGCCAGGAGCCGCTGCCGCCCGACGCGCAATTCGCCCCCGGGCGGGATGTCACGCTCGTCCCGCACCCGCAGGAAGACGCCGTTTCCACCG
>VGRA01000665.1 GCA_016875515.1 Deltaproteobacteria bacterium
GACAGCTGCACCACCAGCCCCTGTCCGGCCTGGCCGGACGGGTCATCCCCGCCTCGCCCCAGCGTGGGCAACGTCCCCGGCGTGGAGGTGGTGTCCCCCAGCGCCAGCACCTCGCCTCCGGCCGCGGCCAAGGCCCCCCGGAACGCCTCCACCCCGTCCCCGCCCACCAGCCGGACCCACGCCCAGTCCAACCCCGCGGCCGTCAGCCCCGCGCGGGCAACCAGCGCGTCCTGCCCCTGCGCAGGGCCCGCCCAGGTGTTTCCGCCGGACGTCACCGTGCCACCCGCGGCCCCGGCCACGTACACGCCGTCCGGCGCGGCGGCCAATTGCAGCGGAACCTCCTTCGGGAAGGCCGCGTTCAGCAGGGCCGAGCCCGACGCCTCCAGCCGCCCTCCGTCCGGCATCCCTGCCAGCTGCACCACCCCGCCCCGCTGGAACGCGCCTGAGCTTCCCCCCGCCGTCCCCGCCACCAGCCACCGGCCGGCCAACTCCGCGACACCGCCGAACGCCCACCGCTCGGGCGTTCCCGGCCCGGCGTACACCCCCGGCACACAGGTGCTGCCTACCTCCCCCAGGCAATGCAGCAGCAGCCCCACACCCCCGGCCGGCACCTGGGGGAGCGCCCCGGATGCCAGCGCCCCGCTGGCGCTGCTGCCGGACACCACCAGCCCGCCCGCCGTCTCCGCCGCCCCGTTCAGCCGGTCCACCCCCGGGCCGCCCAGCCACAGGCACTGCGACACGTTGGGCGCCAGCAGCCAGCCATCCCAGTCCCCGTCCTGCCCGGGCTGCCCCAGCACCTGGCAGCCGGAGACGGGCGCCGCCTGCGCGCGCGTGAGGGACACCAGCGTGTAGTCCATCCCCCGGACCACCACGGCCACCGCGGCCTCCTCAGCGGGGGTGCCGTACAGTTGGAAGGACGGGAGCAGCCCGGGCTCGAACCGGCTCAGCAGCAGGTCCACGTTCCCGAAGCGCTGCAGCCCGAAGCCGTAGTCCTCCGCCGGCGACAGCGTGGTGCCGTAGACCAACTCCACCCGCTCCCCCGAGGCCCGGGTGAACGCAGCGAAGGAGGGGCTGCCCTCGTCCTCGCTCCCGCCCACGTCCGAGGCGTTGGACAGCACGGGGTCCACCACGACCGGGGCGTCCCACGCGCGCGGCTCACACAGGAGCCGGTACCGCACCCCCTCCGGCGTGCGCTCTGGCCCGGAGAAGGCGCACGGCACCTCCACCGTCCCCGCGTCCAGTTCCTGGAAGCACCGCAGGCCGGACTCGGCCACCGCTGCCCCACCGCGCCACACCCGCACCGCGCGCGCCCCCTCTGCCACCGCCCCACCCTCGGCGCCGCGCCACAGGAAGCGTGCCCCCTCCAGCCCCGCCGCCGTCTCGAAGCGCAGGGACGTCTTCAGCCCGTCCGGCAGCCGCTCCACCTGCCACGCCACCCCGGGCACGCGCCCCACCACCGCCCGGTACGCCGGCACCTCCGGCCGCTCGCGCCCGGCGCGGCGGTCCTCCACCCGCGCCACCTTCGCCCCGAGCGGCGTCCACTCCCACCCCGCCGCCCCCTCCAGCTCGAAGGAGAACGCCCCGCCCCGCACGGACAGGGCCAGCCCCGCCCCGGACAGCTCTCCGGCGAGCCGGGGCCCGTGGAACGCGAACACCCCACCCGGACGCCCGTGGAGCGGCGTGGACGGTGAAGCCCCTGCCCCCAGAGGCCACGCGCACAACAACGGAAGCAGCACACACGACGCAAAGCGATGCAGCACCTGGCACCTCATCCCTGGAACACCAACCGCCTCACGGCGACCAGCGCACGAGCAACCCGCCGGACACGGTGACCGTCAGCGCGCGGTACGGCGCCGGCAGGGCGTTGTACTCGGCGGACGCGTCCGCCATCAGCCACAGCGGGCCCCACAGCGGCGCGCGTGCCCCCAGCACGCCCCCCGCGCCGAAGCCGGTCAGCGTCCCCGCCTGCCCGGGGAGGCCGGGGTACAGTGTCAGCCGGGCCCCCACCCGCGGCCGGACGCGGCCAGCCAGCAGTCCCCAGCCCGCCTCCGCACCGAAGGCAGGCGCCCGCCCGGGAGAGGCGCGCAGCCCCGCGTCCCACGCCCCAAAGGCCACCCCCACCGTCAACACCCCGGTGGCAGACGGCGTTCCCGCCACGTCCGCGAGGGCTGAAATACCCGCCTGCAGCGCCACGCCGCCCCCGGGCTCGGCCGGGGGCTCCACCTTAGTCGCCAGCGCCGCCGGCGGAGGCGCGGGGGCCGCCGCGGCGAGCGACAGCCGCAGCTCCCGGCGCACGGAC
>VGRA01000666.1 GCA_016875515.1 Deltaproteobacteria bacterium
CGCGTCCTCCGCCCGCTTTGGCGCGAGCTCTTCCGCAGGCAGGAGGCCTTCAACCGGGAGGCGCTCGCCACGCTCGAGCAGTACACCGGCCGTGCCCGGGCCCCCGTGACCCCCGGCCCCACCTACGACTACGACGCGTACATCCGTGCGGTGGAGAAGCCCTTCGCCGAGCAGGTCATCCGGCGGGCACGGACGCTCCCGGCCAGGCCGTTGTTCAGCGTCATCACGCCCGTGCATGACACGCCCGCCCAGCTCCTCCAGTCGGCGGTGGAGTCGGTCCTCACCCAGGCATGGGACAGGTGGGAGCTGGTGCTGGTCAACGACGGGTCCACCCAGCCCCACGTCCGGCCCCTGCTGGACCGCCTTGCCCGCAGGGACCGCCGCATCCGGGTCGTCCACCTCCCCCGCAATGGTGGGATCGCCCGGGCCACGAACGCCGGGCTGTCCCAGGCACGGGGCAGCTACGTGGCGTTCCTGGACCACGACGACACGCTCAACCAACACGCGCTGGCCGCGGTGGCGTGTGCGCTCGCAGACCATCCCGGGACCGACGTCGTCTATTCGGACGAGGACAGGCCGGACGTGGAGGGGCGCCGCCAGCGGCCGTACTTCAAGCCGGACTTCTCACCGGATCTCCTCCGGTCGGTGAACTACGTCTGCCACCTCCTGGTGGTCCGCCGGGAGCTCTTGGAGTCCCTGGGGGGACTCCGGACCGGACTGGACGGGGCCCAGGACCACGACCTGGTCCTGCGTCTCTCGGAGCGAACGGCTGCCATCCGCCACGTCCCGTCGGTGCTGTACCACTGGCGCTACCGGCCGGGGTCCGCCTCCGGTTCCGCGGACGCATACGACCTTGCGTCGCGTGCAGGGCAACGCGCGGTGCAGGCGCACCTGGAGCGCACGGGCGTGCGGGCGACCGTGGACCGGACGCCGGTGGGCTACCGGGTGAAGTACCCGGTGCAAGGTGAGCCGTTGGTCTCGCTGGTGGTACCGTTCAAGGACCGCCCGGAGCTGCTCGCCCAACTGTGGCGCAGCCTGCAGCAGACCCGGTACGACCGCTTCGAGCTGCTCCTCGTCTCCAACCAGAGCAGACGCCCCGAGACCCGGGAGCTGTTGGACGGACTCGAGGACCCCCGGATCCGCAAGCTCTCCTGGGACCACCCCTTCAACTACTCTGCCATCAACAACTTCGGCGCCCGCCAGGCCCGGGGCGAGCTCCTGGTCTTCCTCAACAACGACATCGAGGCGGTGGACCCCGACTGGCTCGGCGAGCTGGTGTCCCAAGCGCAGCGGCCGGAGGTCGGGGCCGTTGGCCCCCTGCTGCTGTTCCCGGACGGGGCCCTCCAGCATGCCGGCGTGGTGCTGGGGCTCCACGGCTTCGCGGGGCATCCGTTCTGGCGCATGCGGGACCAGGCAGAGATGACCCCCTTTGGCCACGCCTATTGGGCCCGGAACTGCCTCGCCGTGACCGGCGCGTGCCTGGCGGTCCGCAGGGAACTGTTCGAGGCCGTGGGCGGCTTCGACGAGCGGTTCGAGGTCTGTGGAAGTGACGTGGAGCTGTGCCTGCGCTTGGGGAGCGGGGGCCGTCGCGTCCTCTTCACCCCTCACGCACGGCTGGTCCACCACGAATCGGCCAGCCGGCGCCTGCACGCAGTGCCCGAGCGGGACCACTGGCGCTCATTCGTCGCCTACCGGCCCTGGCTGCAAACCGGGGACCCCTTCTACAACCCCAACCTGACCCTCTCCCGAACGGACTGCGCCCCGCGCCTGGAGGGCGGGACGGGGGAGGACCTGGCGTTGAGTACACTGCGCGGGTTGCTTCCGGACGGCGCTGCGCGCGGCGCCCTGCGCCGCGCTGCCCACCAGCGACACCTGGTGGCGCACCTCGGGGCCTTCCAGGCCCCCGCCGCGTCCCCGCCCCGCGCGCTGCCGGCACGGATCCGAACCGTGCGACTGGTGCTGTCCGGGAACGACGCGCACGCCCCCGAGTTGGACGTCCTGTCGCTGCTCGCGGACGGACTGGTTACCCGTGGCGTGACGGTGGACTGGGCCGTTCAGGGGGCCACCCCCGCGCAGTGGAATGCCTGGCAACGGCGGCTCGCCCAGCTGCCGGCCCGCGTCAACGGGGATGCCTCGCTCGCCGCCCTGGGGCCGGTCGACCTGCTGGTGGCCACGTCGTGGGAGACCGCGTTCCCGGTGGCCGCCGCGGCCAGCAAGGGAGGCGGTGCCTACTGGGTCCGCGACGACGAGTCGCTCGCATACCCGTCGGGCTCGCTCTCGGGCCTGGCGCGCGCCGCA
>VGRA01000667.1 GCA_016875515.1 Deltaproteobacteria bacterium
CTTGGCGCGCATGAGCTTGAGGAGGTTGTCCCACCCGCCCTCCTTCATGATGGGGACAATCTGATCCTCGCGGATGCCCTTGAGCATGGAGTCCCCGGCCACCGCCACGTCCACCACCTTCCACCCGCCGTCGTTCACCAGGGTGAACTTGAGCTTCATCTCCTGCTTCTTCACCGGGTGGTCCAGCAGCAGCACGTAGGACAGGTGCGCGTCCTTGCCGTCCACCTTCGGCTCGCCCGTGGTGAAGGAGCCGAAGTGCTTGAAGTTCTCCCGCACGCGGGGGAACGCCACCTTGCCGAAGATGGTCTTGAACAGCTCGCCGAACTCCTTGCGCTGGGCGTCCGTGCCCTGCTTCCAGTCCTCGCCCAGCAGGTAGGCGCCTTGCGCGTCCGTGCCGAACAGCGACAGGGCCTTGAGGTCCTTGCCGAAGCGGACGTTGTTCACCACCAGGGTGACGGGCTTCTTCACGTCCTCTGCGCCGGCGGCGAGCGCAGGGGTGGCGAGCAGCAGGGCGGCGGCCAGGGCGGCAGAGCGGGCAAGGAGGGTTCGCATGGGGATGTTCATGTAGCCGAGGGACAGCGGGCCCCTCCAGAATATTCATGGCGGGGGAGGGGTCACCGCGTTTGACGCACCCCGACGTGGCCGCTACCTTAAACTGTCCGTTCTTCAACCCTTCCGCAACAGGAACGTCCCCCATGCCGCGCGACTACCTCTTCACCTCCGAGTCCGTGACCGAGGGCCACCCGGACAAGGTGGCGGACCAGATCTCGGACGGGGTGCTGGACGCCATCCTGGAGAAGGACCCGCACGGCCGCGTGGCGGTGGAGACGCTGGTGAAGACCGGCATTGCCGTGGTGGCCGGCGAGGTCACCACCAACTGCTACGTGGACATCCCTCGCATCGTGCGCAGCACCATCACCCGCATTGGCTACACGGACAGCAGCCACGGCTTTGACGGCAACACCTGCGGCGTGATGGTCGCCATTGAAGGGCAGAGCCTGGACATTGCCCGCGGCGTGGACGTGAAGGGGGCCAAGAAGGAGCAGGGTGCCGGCGACCAGGGGATGATGTTCGGCTTCGCCTGTGACGAGACGCCGGAGCTGATGCCCGCCCCCATCACCTACGCCCACGCGCTGACGCGCCGGCTGGCGGAGGTGCGCCGCAAGAAGCACGAGTGGCTGCGCCCAGACGGCAAGAGCCAGGTGACGGTGGAGTACCGGGGCGGCCGCCCCGCGCGCATCGACGCGGTGGTGCTCTCTACGCAGCACGCCGAGTCCATCTCCAACAAGGCGCTGCACGAGGCCGTCCGCGAGGACGTCATCCTCAAGGTGCTGCCAAAGAAGCTGGTGGATGCCCGGACCAAGGTGTTCATCAACCCCACCGGCCGCTTCGTCATTGGCGGCCCCATGGGGGACTCGGGCGTCACCGGGCGGAAGATCATCGTCGACACCTACGGCGGCATGGGCCGCCACGGCGGCGGCGCGTTCAGCGGCAAGGACCCCTCCAAGGTGGACCGCTCGGCCGCGTACATGGGCCGCTACATCGCCAAGAACGTGGTGGCGGCGGGGCTGGCCCGGCGCTGCGAGGTGCAGGTCTCCTACGCCATTGGCGTGGCCGAGCCGGTGAGCGTCTTCGTGGAGACGTTCGGCACGGCGGCGGTGCCGGAGGAGCAGATTGAGAAGGCCATCCGCGCGGTGTTCGGGCTGAAGCCGCGGGAGATTGTCGAGTCCCTCGACCTGCTGCGCCCCATCTACCAGCGCACCGCGGCCTACGGTCACTTCGGCCGGACGGAGAAGGAGTTCACCTGGGAGCGCACGGACAAGAAGGACGCGCTCCGCGAGGCGGCGGGGCTGCGCCTCAAGTCCGCCTAGGGCCCCTTCCGCAGCCGCAGGCGGATGGGCCCCTTCGCCGAGGAGGGGTCCACCACGCGGCCCCCCTGGAGGATGTCCACCCGGCCCGCCGCCACCAGGCGCCGGGTCGCCTCCCGCACGGGCTCCATCAGCTCGCGCCAGCGCTCGCCCCCCTCCGCCCGCGCCACCTCCGACGGGCAGGCGGTGGCCCCGCGCGCGCGGGTGGACAGCAGGGAGAGGATGGCCGCCTCCAGCCCGCCCCCCTTCGCCGCGGCCTTTCCGGCCCGGCACTTGTCCGAGCAGTAGCGGACGTGCTCCCAGTCGCGCTCCCACTTCTTGCGCCAAATGATGCGGCGGCCGCAGGTGGCGCAGGGCTTCTCGGGGACGTGCGCGCGGGACATGGGCGTCCCCATGGCTAACGGCCCTGCGGTAGAAGCGC
>VGRA01000668.1 GCA_016875515.1 Deltaproteobacteria bacterium
TCCCGGCCGGACTCGCTCCCGGGGCGGGGAAACCGCTCCGCGTCGGTGGGCGCACAGTCTTGCCCATCCGGTGAACCGTCTCCGTCCCCGTCCTTGTCCAGCAGCAGCAGCTGCAGTTCCACGGGGGTGACCGCTCCCTCCACGAAGCGGACGGTGCGCTGCGCCTCCTGGGAGGGCGAGGTGCCACACGCGCCGGCGAAGCCCTGGGCCCGCACCTCCACCCCGCCCTGGCCGAGCGCGCCGCCGGGGTAGAGCGCGGCGGTGAGCACCCGCGTGCGGAAGTCTGCGGAAGCCTCCACCGGGATGTCCGTGGTGAGCACCTGTCCCGGCTCGCCGGTGGCAGACAGCCGCACGCAGGCGGCAGGCCCCTGCAGCCTCAACGAGAGGGACAGCGCGGTGTTCGCGTCACGGCACGCACAGAGTGCTGCAAGCGCGGGAAGGAGGAGCCAGGGTCGGGGCACGTCAGGCGGTATCTTTGATCACTTCCGGGGCCTTGGGCGGGAATGCGCACACCGGCGGCGCGAGGGTAGGATGCGGGGCTGTCACTTCGTGGGCGAGGGCAGGCATGGACATCAGGGCGGTGTGCGCGTTGGGCGCGGTGCTGGCGGCAGGGTGCGTCTCGCGCGAGGAGGGGATCGCGGCCGCGGCGTTTGCGGACTCGGGGGGAACGTTCCTCGGCGCGCTCGCGTCCTACGTCCCCACCTCGCAGATGTTCGGTGGCGCCTACGAGCGCTCCGATCTCCGGGTACGGCTGTTCGAGCAGGCGCCGCGGAGCGCCGAGCGGACGCCGGTGGGGGCGGAGATACGCGAGGAGGTGACCCGGCTGTACTTCATGAGGACCGCCGGGTACGTCCTGTACCAGTCCGCGCCGCTGGGCCCGTTCTCGTCTCCCGACATGGAGCAGGGCACCTGGACCGAGCGCGCGCTCGCGGACGGCACGGACCGCGTCGTCTCCGCGCCGGGAAACCGGCCCGCGGGGTTTGACCTGGTGGACATGGTGCCGTCGTGGACGGGCGCGTACCGGGCGGTGGTGTTCCAGTCCATCAGGTCCGGGACCTGCCGCCTCGAGGTCCAGGCGCGCGCCACGGGTCACACCGTGTTCACCCGAGCGGAGATCTGCACGACGGGCCTCTGGCAGCCGGACGATTCGCTGCTCTTCTTCAACGGCGGCGAAGACGGCGGGAGCTTCAAGGTCAAGCCTCCCGCGTGGATGCCCGAGCCCGTGGACCCGCAGGCGCCCTCGCCTTGCACCCTGGGCACTTCCAGCGGAATCAGCGACCCGCAGGGACGGACACTGGTGTTCTCCCCAAGGGAGACGGAGGTCACGGTCATGACCGAGGGGAAGGTTTTCAGCTGTCTCGATCCCTGATGAGGCGGACATGGACCGGCTCCTGCCCCTGCTCGCGGTCCTCTGGGCCTCCACCACGCCCGTCCCGTCTACGGTGGCCCATGTGGTCTGGGCGCGCGGGGCCGTCACCGTGGAGCGGGCAGGGAAGGTGCTCCCCGCCAGCGCCGAGCTGCCGCTCGAGCGGGCGGACCTGCTGAGGGTGCCTCCCGGCGGGCTGCTGGTGCTGACGGTGGACGCCAACGCGCAGGTGGTGCGGCTGGACGAGGACCTGGAGCTGGCGGTCCAGGACCTTGCCGCGGTGAAGGCACCGGCGAGCAGCCGCTCCGTGGAGGAGCAGCTCGCGGCACTGCTGTCCCCGCGCGAGCGGGAGTCGCTCGCCCAGCAGCGGCTGGCCGGCGCCGTGGTGCGCCCTGTGGCCGCGCACGTGGCGGCGCCGCCCAGCAAGCCCGGGGCGCGCGAGCAGCTCAAGGCGCGCATCGCGGAGCAGAAGGGGGAGCGCGAGTTCGACCGGCGGCTGGACCGGCTCACGCGGGACGACCGGCTGTTCGACGACTCGGACCGCCGCATGAACCTGGAGCGCTCCGGGACGGGGGAGGTGCGGGTGGTGCTGCAGAACGGAGGTGCCGGGCCGGACCGGGGGGATCCCGGAGCGCCGCAGGCGGCCCCCACGTCGGCGGGGGACTTCGGACGTGGGGCTGCGCCGTCCTC
Organism: Deltaproteobacteria bacterium; assembly: GCA_016875515.1. GTDB lineage: Bacteria > Myxococcota > Myxococcia > Myxococcales > Myxococcaceae > VGRA01. The sequence goes on from VGRA01000668.1 coordinate 2,057, forward strand.
TGCGTCCGGCTCCGGCGCGGACGCGCGCGTGCAGGTGGGCAGCGTGCAGGCCGGGGGCGTGGAATCCACCGAGGCGCTCGCCGCGCTCGAGGCGCAGCTGCGTGCGCTGGAGGCTGGACCGCCCGCGCTGGACGAGGCGACCCGCGCCTGCCTCGTGGAGGCGCTCTCGGCGCAGGCGCAGGAGGTGAAGGCATCGTTCGGGGCGGCGCTCACGGTGAGGCTGTGC
>VGRA01000669.1 GCA_016875515.1 Deltaproteobacteria bacterium
CCTCGGGCAGCGTCTGGATGGACTGGAGCTCGTACTCGCCGGTGGTGCTGCCCCCGGCCGCGTCCAGCGGGGAGGAGAAGCGGACGAAGCCGGTGCCGCGCACCAGCACGCGGCGGAGGTCGGACGCGTGCTCGGGGACCTCGGAGATGTTCAGCCGGAGGCCGGAGGTGAAGGACTCCTTCGGCGTCTTGAGCGAGAGCGGCGTGGCCTCCTCCACGCTGACGTCAAACTTCGTGGAGCGCGCCTCGTCATTGCCGCCCCCCACCCGGCGGGCCATCACCGTGTTGCGGGTGACCTCTCCGGCGCCCTGGCCTGCCGCGAGCCACGTCACGCCCCGGAGGTTGCCCAGGTCGTCCTGGTAGCTGACCGAATTCCCGGGGGGCCACTCGCGCCGCACCTGCACCAGCGCGCCGTCCCGCACCGTGAAGTAATCCTTTTGCTTGACCTGGCCGCCCATCTTGTATGTGACCGGCATCACCGCCATGCCGCCCTCGAGTTCCTCCACCGGCTCCACCTGGACCCCCAGGGTGGGGAGGTTGGTGCCCGTGTACTCGAAGCACGTCTGGGCGAGCAGCCCGTACTCGGCCTGCGCCACGCAGTCGATGCCGCAGGAGCTGTCCACGCCAGCATCCGGGGTGGTCTTCGCGGGGCCGCACGCCGCGAGGGCGAGGGCGGGGAGGAGCAGAAGGTTCGTCTTCATGGGGGTGTCATCTTGCTAACATCAAAGGCCCCCGTGTCCAGCCGCGCGCGCTGCACGTGGCGGGGCGCGTGACGGGCAAACCGCACAGACAGGACTCGAGACGCACATGACGCAGAGAGCGAAGGGACTGGCCGCCGCCGGCGTGGCGGTGGCCGCGGCGGCGCTGTGGCTGGTGTGGCAGCGGCCGCAGCTGCAGGGGGTGACGCCGGCCATTGCGTCCAGCCAGTGGGGCCAGCCGGTTCAGGTGCATGGCACGGGGCTCTCGCCGGGGCTCTCGCTGGTGCTGGGGGAGCCGCTCCACGCGGCCGTCCCGCTGCAGGTCCTCTCTCCCACGCTCGCGGTGGGGCGGCTCCCGCAGGACGTGCTGCTGAAGGAGGCGGAGGCCAACGTCACGGCGCGCCTGTCCCGGGGCAGCGGCGAGGCCCGGCTGCGGCTGCTCGACACGCGCGCGGTCCCGGACTTCACCGCGCTCGCGGCCCTCTCGGACGGCTCGGTGGCGGTCCTCTCCCCGCCCACGGACGTGCTGTACGTCATCACCCCCGGCGGGCTGGAGATCCCCATGGCCACGGCGCGGGGGCCGGCGGCGCTGGCGGTGGAGCGAGGGGAGAAGCAGGACCGACTTTGGGTTGCGCACCGGGGGGCGAAGGTGCTGCGCGCCTACGGGGAAGAGGGAAGGCCGCTGCTGGAGCTGCCCGGGCCTTCCGGCGCCTCGGCGATGGTGGCGGGGCAGGGCGGGCGGCTGTACGTGGCGGAGGAGGCCACGCACACGGTGGTGGCGTTGGACACCGCCCGCGGCGCGGCCGAGCTGTGGCGCACGCCGGTGGCGCCGTGGCCCGGGGCCCTGGCGCTTGCGGGCCGCTTCCTCGCGGTGGGCAGCGCGGCCACGGGGGAGGTGGAGCTGCTGGACCTGGAGACCGGCAAGCCCGAGCCAGCCATCTCCACCGGGGCCAGCGCGGTGCGCGCGCTGGCGTGGGTGCCGGGACGGGACCGCCTGCTCGTGGCCCACGCAGGGCCGGTGGACGGGCCGCCGGGCAAGGGGGGCATCACCGTGCTGGACTTGGCCGCGCGCAAGTCCCTTCGCCACGTGCCGCTCGGGGGCGGGACGCCGGGCGGGCTCGCCCTCAACGCGGAGGCCACGGTGGCAGCCGTAGCAGACATTGCCACCGGGGAGGTGCGCACGCTGGACGTGGGGAAGCTGGCCGGTGACCCGGACGCCGAGGCGCAGCAGGCGGTCATCATGGAGGTGGCCTACCCGCCCACCCGCGGCCCCTGCGTGCCGTGGGCGGTGGACTGGGCGCCGCAGGGCGGGCTGCTGCGGGTGCTGGACCGCGCGGCGGGCACGGTGGCCACCTACGGGCCCACGGGGGGGCTGGGGCGCATCGGGCGGCAGGGGTTCGGCTCGGTGGCGAGGGACATGCCCGTGCCCCCGGGGCTGGCGATGTACATGATTGAGCCCACGCGCGAGGGGCGCTCCTGTTACGCGTGCCACGGCGAGGGCGAGGCGCTGGGACGTGCGCGCGCGCCAGGGGCAGGGGAGGCGGTGCGGGTGCCGCCGCTGCGCGGGCGCCCCGAAGCGGAGCTG
>VGRA01000670.1 GCA_016875515.1 Deltaproteobacteria bacterium
ACGGGGACTGCCTGCCCCCTGCCGGGGAGGTCCTCCAGAAGAACTTCAAGGTCCCGCAGCCGGACGGCACCGCGAAGCTGGTGCCCCAGCCGGCCTTCCCGGGGGCGCAGGATGACTGGTTCACGCTCCTCGCAAAGGGGCACAAGGTGACCGCCACCGGCAACAGCGACTCGCACAGCGCGGGGGCGGAGGCCGGGCTGCCCCGGACCTACATGAAGGCCGGCAGCAGCTCGGACGGATCCATGCGCGCCCTGTCCGAGGGCGCCGCCCTGCAGGCGCTGCGGGACGGCCGGGCGAGCGCGACCAACGGCCCGTTCATCGAGGTGTGGGTGAACGGGAAGGAGGTGGGGGAGACCGTGGTGGCCCCCGACGGGAAGATCACCGTCCGCGTGCGGGTCCAGGCCGCCCCGTGGGTGGACGTGACGCGCGTGGCCTTGCGGCGCGGCGGGGCGGACCAGTTCCAGCGCCCCGCGGTGCTGGAGGAGGTCCCGGTCCCGGCGAGCACCGAGGTGGTGCGGCTGGACGTGACGCGCGAGTTCGAGGCAATTCCGGACAGCTCGTTCCTGGTCGTGGAGGCGTTCGGAGACAAGCCCATGTGGCCGGTCTTCACCCCATACGAGATGGGCTCCCTGGAAATCAGCGACGCCTTGTACAACATTGCAGGGTCGTTCGGATTCTCGAAGAAGTTCGGCAAGTACGAGCCGCAGCGCACCACGCAGGTCCGGCCGTACGGCTTCACCAACCCGGTGTGGATCAACCGCACCGCGCGGCTGCCGCTGACGCAGGCCCGGCAGGTGCTGCCGGTGGGGGCCTCGGAGCCGTTCCAGCCGCGCACGCTGACGGACCTGCGGCGGATCTTCGGCCAGTTCCACGCGGACCCGGAGTAGCGGACGCGCGCCATGCGGGCCCTCGCACTCGCAGCTGCGCTGGCGGTCTGCAGCCTGGGAGGGACGGCGGAGGCACACCCGCGCGGCGCGCATAAGAAGGTGCTCGTCACGCTGGAGGCCGGGCGGGTGGCGCTGCTCGTGGCCCTGGACTTGGACGGGGGCGAGCAGGCCCGGCTCTTGAGGGCCGGCGCGGACCTGGACCGGGATGGGCGGATCACGGGCCCTGAGGTTTCCGGGTTGAAGGCGCGGCTGGTCCGGGTGGCCCGCGAGCACCTGCAGATCACCCTGGCCGGATCCGCGTTGCAGGCGCCGGAGGGGGAGGTGCGCTTCAGCCTCCGGCAGGATCCCTCCGTATCGGCCACGGGGATCTCCGTGGCAGTGCTGGCGGAGGTGCCCGTCCCTGGCCAGGTGCGCCCCGGGATGGAGCTGGTCATCCGGGACCGTGCGCCGGACGGCTCGGACGTGGACGTCGAGGTGGACCAGGCAGGAGCGACGGCGCAGGAGTCCGTGCGCCAGGCCTTCACCGTTGCGGAGGGCCGGGACGCCCGGGTGCGCGCGGGGAGGCTGCGCGCATCGCCCCGGTAAGCTAGAAGGGCCCGCCATGGTCAACGAACTGCGTTTTGACGGCAAGGTGGCGGTGATCACCGGTGCGGGGCAGGGGCTGGGGCGCGCCTACGCTCTGATGTTCGCGAAGCGTGGCGCGAAGGTGGTGGTCAACGATCTCGGCGGCGCCGCCACCGGGGGAGGCTGGAGCTCCGCCGCGGCCGACAAGGTGGTCGACGAGATCCGGGCAGCGGGTGGGACGGCGGTGGCCAACTACGACTCGGTGGAGGACGGGGAGAAGATCGTCCAGGCCGCGCTGGGCGCCTTTGGCCAGGTGGACATCCTCGTCAACAACGCGGGGATCCTCCGGGACGCCAGCTTCCAAAAGATGACCCGGGAGGACTGGGAGCTCATCTTCAAGGTCCACGTGCAGGGGGCCTTCCGCGTCACGCACGCGGCTTGGCCGCACATGCGCGAGCGCGGGTACGGCCGCATCCTCTTCACCTCCTCGGCGGCCGGGATCTACGGCAACTTCGGGCAGGCCAACTACTCGGCCGCCAAGCTGGGGCTGGTGGGGCTGGCCCAGACGCTCGCGCTGGAGGGGGAGAAAAAGAACATCCGGGTCAACGCCATTGCCCCCATTGCCGGCTCGCGGCTGACGGAGACGGTGCTGCCCAAGGAGGTCGTGGACGCGCTCAAGCCCGAGTACGTCGCCTCCCTGGTGGGCTGGCTCTGCCACGAGTCCTGCGAGGAGACCGGGGCGCTGTTCGAGGTGGGTGGCGGCTTCTACGGGAAGCTGCGCTGGGAGCGCGCCGAGGGGAAGACCTTCAAGCTCGGCCGGGAGATCACCC
>VGRA01000671.1 GCA_016875515.1 Deltaproteobacteria bacterium
GCCCTGGAAGCCATGCGCGCGCCGGAGGCCACGGTGGGCAAGCCCGTATCGCTCCTCTTCGTGGCGGTGGACCCGGAGGGAGATCCCGTCACCTTCGCCTCGGAGAAGCTCCCAGCCGGCGCCATCCTGGACGCCGCCTCCGGCAAGTTCGAGTGGACCCCTACACACGAGCAGGTCGGCCAGGTGGTGATGCGCGTGCGGGCCTCGGACCCCGGCGGCCGCGGCTCCGAGGTGGGTCTGACCTTCCAGGTGAAGGGGGCATTCTTCGGCTGCGCGGCCGCGCCCGCCGGGGCGTTGGCGCTGCTCGTGTCGTTGTTCGTTCTTGCGGTGGGTCGAGGACGCCGCAGGAACTGAAGCACCGGGCCCATGGGCATTCCCGCCCGGCTGCGCTGCCGCGCACCTCGTTGTTCGTTCCTGCATCGCTCCGCGAGCGCCGTAGAAAACACTGCCCTGCTCCGACCGCCCGAAGGCGCGCCATGTCCCACGGCGACTTCCCTGGTTCGTCCTGCTCGCCGAGGGCGATGCGGTCGGCCCCCGGCCGACGGGAGCAGGGCCAATGACCCCATGGCGGCTGTGTTCGGCTACGCCCCTGTGCAAGCGGTTCACCTCGGGCCTACCTACCGAGCGCGCGCAGGGCGCGGGCCTCGCGCTTCGCCCGCTCCTTCGGGAAGCGATCGTCCTCGGGGCGGGGACACGCCTCCGGATAGACAAACTGCAGGTTGTCCCCGGGCCCGGGCTCCAGGTCCGACAGGACCAGCCTCAGCTCCTTCCCGGCCCGGGCCATCCCCAGCGGCAGCGCGGGGGACACCGCGTCCCGCGGCGAGGTTCGCTTCGGCAGCGGCGGCGCGCCTTCCATCCGGCCCCGCACGCGGTCCAGCCGGATGGGCGGCGCTGCCCGCACGCGGATGACCGCCTCCGAGATGGCCCCCGCCCAGCCTGCGCCCGTGGCGAGCACGTAGCGCACCGAGGCGTCGACGAAGCGCTCGTCCGAGCTCCACCCGTCTCCCCGGTGCGGGTCCGAGAGCACCGCGTACCGCACCCGCACCTCCGTCTCGCCCGGGGCACAAGGCACGTCGAAGTGGTGCCAGGTCTCCTCGCGGCGGCGCGCGTACTGGCGCCCCTCCGGCCCGTTCACCGTGACGTGCGAGGTGACCTCGGGCGCGGTCGTCACCTCCGCTCCCCCCACCCAGGCGCGGAAGCCGAGCAGCGGCCGGTGCACGGCGTTGCCCGCCCCGGAGACGCGCACGCCCGCCCCGGGAAAGCCCACCGGCACGGAGGTCCCCTCTCCCGGGTTGCGAAGCCAGAAGGTGGCCTCCACCACGGCAAAGCCGTCGTGCAGGACCAGGCTGACCTCCTCGCGCGCCATCTCCAAGGGGACCGCTGCCCCCTCGAGGGGCTTCGGCCCTGCGCCGGCCGCAAACGGGAACGGGGCAATATCAGCCCACGCAGGGGCGGAGAGCAGCAGGAGCAGCGCAGGGGCGAGGGTCTGCATGGGCCCGGAGTCTGGCCGGAAACTTGATCCAACCTGTAGCGGGCTGAAACTCCCCGTCCATGAGCGAGACCTCCCCGTCCTCCCGTTCCGAGCGCGTCCCCTTCGCGCGCCCCGTCCACGTCACGCCGCTGGATGCCTCCGGCCAGCCCATGCGCCTGGTGGGCGGCAACCTGTCCCGCACGGGGATGTTCCTGCGAAGCCAGTTGCTGCTTCCGGCGGGGACCCGGGTGTCGCTCGCGTTCGAGGCCAAGGGCCAGACGCTGCCGTTCGCCGAGGCAGAGGTGGTTTGGCAGCGCGCGCCGTCTGCGGACGGCGGGACGTCCGGCTTCGCGCTCCGCTTCAGCCGCTTCCTCAACCCCAAGGGGCCGGAGTTGGTGGAGCAGTTGGTCACGCTCGGGCGCAGCAAGCTCGCGGAGGCCGAGGCAAAGCTGGCCCGGGACACGTCCCCTGCCCACGCCGAGCCCCCCGAGGAGCCGCGCGCGCCCGCCGCGGCAGCCCCGGCCGTCCGCCCGCCTCCCACGCCGGCGGACGCCACGCCTCCCGAGGAGCTCCCCGCCATCCGTATGTCCGGCCAGAAGCCCTCGTTCGCCACCGGCACCGGTCCGGCCTCCATTGGCGTGCCCCGGCCCGCCACGCTCGGTGGCACGGGGGCGGAGGCGTCGCCGGACGAGGTCACGCTGGGCGAGCTGGACGTGGAGACTCCGCCCAGTTCGCTGCGTGGCTCGAAGGTGAAGGGGCCGAGCGCCGGGGCGCTGGCGCTGCTGGTGGGCGTGCCGCTCGTCATCGCCG
>VGRA01000672.1 GCA_016875515.1 Deltaproteobacteria bacterium
CCATGGGCGGGTGGCGCTGCACGACTTCGTCCGGATGGCGCACGAGGAGCTGGACTTCATCCGGCGGGATCTCTCCAACGACACCAGGATCGTCCAGGTGAAGTGGAACGACCGGACGGCGCGCTGGTACCCGGTGGCGTTCGAGCTGCTGCTTCAGCTGGTGACGGACCCGGAGCCGGTGGAGTTCGCGAGCCAGCTGCTCCTACCGTTCACCGATCCCGGCATCCGCGCGGCGGAGAGCCCCCTGGCGGCCTACCGGGAGGTGGATCCCACCACCCACCGGCTCCAGCCGGGGGTGGAGCGGTTCCACCGCTTCTTCGAGGTGTGCGGCTGCCAGCGGTTCGCCTCCGAGATGGCCGCGCTGCCCGCGCTGGACCTGGAGGCGGTGCGGCGGTGCATCCTGGGCCTGTCCCTCCCGGAGGTGGTGGAGGCGGCATCCTTCCACGGGGACATCGGCCACTCCAAGGCCACGCTCGACGCGCAGGCGCGCGCCGAGCAGGCCCGGGTACAGGACGAGGACACGCCCGCCAAGCAGCGGCTCCGGGAGCTGGGGGAGGCGTACCGCGCCCGGCACGGGGTGAAGTTCCTCGTCTCGGCGAAGGGGAAGACGCCCGAACAGATGCTCGCCGCCCTGGAGGGGCGGCTGGGCAACCCGCCGGAAGTGGAGCTGGGCAACGCCCGCGAGGCGCTCTGGGAGATCACCCGGAAGCGGCTGGAGGCGCACCCGCCGGATGGACTTGCGGCGGGGCTGGAGGCGCTGCAGCGCAAGCACGGTATCCGGTCCGTGTCCGTGGCACTCACCGGCGGCGCGGCCACGCAGGTGCTGGCGCGCGGCTGTGCCCCGGACACCCTGTTCGAGGTGGCCTCGCTCAGCAAGACGGTGGCGTCCGCCTGTGCGCTCGAGTTCCTCGCTGCGCGCGGCGTGGGGCCGGACGCCCGGGTGAACCCGCTGCTGGCGCAGGCGGGTTCCCCATTCCGGCTGGAGGCGAGCGTGCCCGGCGCGGACCCTGAAGCGGTGACGGTGGCGCACCTGGTGTCCCACCTGGCGCTCAACCAGCACTACGTGAACGGCGTGCCGCTGGGGCAGCGGATGCCGGACGTGGCGGAGCTGCTCCCCGGCAGCGAGCGGTACGGCTACGCCCCGGTGACGGTGATCCACCCGCCCGGCAGCACCTTCAGTTACTCGGGCGGCGGCTACCTGGTGCTGGAGCACCTGTTGCAGGCCCTGTCCGGCCAGCGCGTCCCGCAGCTGACCACCCCGTTCCTGGACGCGCTGGGGCTGCGGCGCTTCACGTTCGACCCGGCCGCGCCGGGGCTGGACGTGGCGGAGGGGACGTTCGACGACGGGCGCCCCGTCCCGGGCGGGAGGTTGCAGTTCCCGGCCTTCGCGGCGGGGGCGCTGGGGACCTCCGGCGACATGCTGGACTTCCTGCGGCACCTGGAGCGGGCGTTCTGGGACGTGCGCGGCTCGGGCGGCATCTCCCACGACACCGCGGTGCAGATGCTCCGCGGCACGGACATGGGCTGCCGGGACTTCATGGGCTGCGACATGGGGCTGGGCGTGTTCGTGGCCGAGGCGGACGAGAACCGCTTCGCCATCCACCAGGGGGCGAACGAGGGTTTCCGCGCCCTGTACCTGCACTGCTTCCAGGGGCCGGACCGCGGCAAGGGCTTCGTCGTGCTGTGCAACGCGGACAACCGCGGCGTGGCGTTCGTGGCGGAGGTGGCCCAGCTGCTCCTGCGCGGCCTGGGGTTCCGCGGCGTGGACTTTGCGCGCTTCGGGGCGGGGTTCGACTTCAGCGCGCTGAAGCAGGAGCAGATCGTCAACCTGGGCTACCGGGACCTGGTCTTCAGCGCCTTCCAGCCGCGGCTGCCGGAGCCCATCCGCGCGCGCGGGCCGTTGGACGCCCTTGCGCAGTGGAACCTGGCCACCCGGGCTCGGGTCCTGAAGGTCACCGACCAGCGCTTCGCCCGGGCGGAGAACCTGGTCTCCCCGCACGAGCCGGTGTTCGACCCGCTGCTGTACTGCAGCCAGGGCAAGGTGATGGACAGCTGGGAGTCCGCCCGGCACAACCCGGCCGGGGTGGACGGCGTGGTGCTGGAGCTGCCGGAGGCCACCCCCCTCCGCTTCGTAAGCTTCTCCACGAAGTTCCATGATGGGAACCACGCGGAGTCGGTGCGCCTGTACGGCCGCGGCGAGGGGGCGCAGGATTGGCAGGAGCTGGTGCCGCGCACGCCCATGGCCGGCCACGCGC
>VGRA01000673.1 GCA_016875515.1 Deltaproteobacteria bacterium
GTACCCGCGGTACTCCAGGATGCCCTTGTCGCCGTCGATGAAGGTGATGGCGCTCTTGCAGTTCGCGGTGTTCAGGAAGGCCGGGTCGTAGCCCATGAGGCCGAAGTCCAGATCGTCCACCTTGATCTGGCGGAGGTCCGCGGTGCGGATGCACCCGCTATCGATCTTCACCTCGTACGACTTTCCGGTCCGGTTGTCCGTGATGCTGAGCGTGTTGGCCATGAGCGGGCTGATATTCCTGCGTCGGAGAAGGTTCAACCAAAAAACAGCTGCGAGGCGGCGAACGCCGCGAGCGAAACGGTGGGGAACTGCCGGTGGAGCGCCTCGCGCGAATGGAAGATCTCCACGATCTCGTCCTCCACCGTGAGCTCGGGCCGGAGCCGCGGGCGGGACTGGTCCCCCAGCAGCCGTTCCCGGTACGTCGCGAAGCTGATGGGGACGATGACCGGCGTGCACCCCTCGAGCAGGTCCGCATGCAGCGCGAGGAACCCGCCTCCCACCGAGATCACGCTGGCGCGCGGGAGTTGGCCGAACACCCGGCGCTCCGCTGCGCGGAACCCGTTGGGGTCCAGCTGCACCCACGCCCGCAGCGAGCGCGGGTGCCGGACCTCGATCTCGCGGTCCAGGTCATAGCCGGGCCTGCCCGTCAGCGCGCAGACCAGGGGCAGGGCGCGCGTCTTCCCCGCGGTGCGGTGTCCCACGATCACCACCGGGGAACCCGGGCCCAGGTCCAGCAGCCGCCGCGCCTGCCGCGCGCGCTCGAACTCTGCCCGCACCTCCGCCTGTAGGCGCGGGTCCACCAACGCGAGCAGCGATTCAACGACCTCGTTCCGCGACGGTGCCGACGTAGACATACGCAGTCCCAAACGTGAGGGGGATGGCCCGGCGGGTGGAGAATGCGCCAGCCGCGTCCACCAGCGCGAGGAAATTGTCCCCCGCGGGGAACGCGGCGGAGGTGCGGGGCAGGTACTCGTAGGCAGCGCGGTTGCCGGTCAGCAGCCCGCCGATGAGCGGGATCACGTGCCGGCTGTAGAACCGGAACAGCGCCCCGAACAGCCCGCGCGGCTGGCCGAACTCCAGCACCACCACCCGCCCGCCCGGCTTCACCACCCGGGCCATCTCCCTGAGACACGCGGTGGGATCATCCACGTTGCGGATGCCGAAGGAGATGGAGGCCACGTCGTAGGTGGCGTCCGGGTAGGGGAGGGCCAGCGCGTCTGCCACCTCGAAGTCGACCTGCAACCCCGCCGAGGCCGCCTTGGCCGGCGCCGGGCCGAGCATCTCCTTGCAGAAGTCCGTCCCCCGGACCCGCCCGGCAGCCCCCACCGCGCGCTTGAACGCCAGCGCCAGGTCCCCCGTGCCGGTGGCGCAGTCCAGCACCGACTGCCCGTCCGCGGCGCCCGAGGCCTTCACCGCCACCGAGCGCCAGTAGCGGTGTACCCCGAGGGACAGCAGCTGGTTGGTGACGTCGTACTTCGGGGCAATGGAGGAGAACATCTCCCGGACTTCGGCACTCATCCCGTCACCCTCCCCGGCTCGCGCACGCCGCTGGCGTAAAGCGAGCGACCCACCGCGGCAAGCACCGGAAGCAGCTTTCTCATCAAGTCCGAGAACATCTCCGGTGTCAGCGCCTGGGCCCCGTCACACAGCGCCCGCTCGGGCGTGGGGTGCACCTCCACCAGCAGCCCGTCCGCCCCCGCAGCCACGGCGGCCAGCGCCATGGGCAACACCAGCCCGCGGTCCCCCGTGGCGTGGGACGGGTCCACCACCACCGGAAGGTGGGACTCGCGCTTCACGTAAGCCACGGCGGAGAGATCCAGCGTGTTGCGCGTGGCCGTCTCAAAGGTGCGGATGCCGCGCTCGCAGAGGATGACGTGCGGGTTGCCTCCCGCCACCAGGTACTCCGCCGCAAGCAGCCACTCCTGCACCGTGGCGGACAGGCCGCGCTTGAGCAACACCGGCTTGCCCACCTCCGCCAGCGCGCGCAGCAGGGAGAAGTTCTGCATGTTGCGGGCGCCCACCTGGAGGATGTCCACCGAGTCCACCATCAGCGGGATCTGCGAGACCTCCATCACCTCGGACACCAGCGGCAGCCCGTGGCGCCGGCCGCAATCGGCGAGGATGTGCAGCCCCGGCTCACCCATACCCTGAAAGGCGTAGGGGCTGGTCCGCGGCTTGTACGCGCCGCCCCGCAGGATGTGGGCCCCGGCGTGCGCCACCGCCTGTGCCGCCGCCTGGGTCTGCTCCTGGCCCTC
>VGRA01000674.1 GCA_016875515.1 Deltaproteobacteria bacterium
CAACGGCAGCGGCTGCGTGTCCGGGGCCGAGTGCGCCTCGGGGCTGTGCGTCAACGGCGCCTGCGCGGCTGTTGGCAGCTGCATCCCGGGGGCCACCTGCAGCGGCGCGAGGGGCAACGGCCTTGCCTGCGGCAGCGGCGCGGACTGCGTCTCCGGTTTCTGCGCGGACGGGGTGTGCTGCAACGGCGCCTGCGGTGGCGGGTGCGAGGCCTGCAACCTCGCCGGGGACGTGGGCGGCTGCGCGCCGCGCCAGGCGGGCACGGACGTGGAGGGGGCGTGCGGCACCGCCACCTGCAGCGGCAGCGGCAGCTGTGCGGCGCCCTGCACCTCGGACGCCCAGTGCGAGGGCGGCGCGTGCATGGACGGTGCCTGCGAGGCAGGCCGGGCGCAGGGCAGCGCCTGCACCGCCTCCGCCCAGTGCAAATCCGGCTTCTGCGCGGACGCGGTGTGCTGCGACGTGGCCTGCAGCGGGACGTGCATGGCGTGCAACGTGCCGGGCAGCGAGGGGTCGTGCGCCCCGGCGGCTCCGGGCACGGACCCGGGCAACGAGTGCGGTGCGGCGCTGTGCGTGGCGGGCAGCCGGTGTGATGCCTCCTGCGCCTCCGACGCCGAGTGCGAGCCGGGGGCCAGCTGCCAAGGCGGCACCTGCGCGGGGACGGAGCCCAACGGCAGCGGCTGCGCCTCCGGCGCCGAGTGCGCGTCCGGGTTGTGCGTGAACGGGGCGTGTGCGCCCGCGGGCAGTTGCACCGCGGGGGCCACCTGCAGCGGGGCGAAGGGCAACGGCGTCGCGTGCGGTGCGGCAGCGGACTGCGCCTCGGGGGTCTGCGCGGATGGGGTGTGCTGCAGCGGCGCGTGCGACGGGCCGTGCGTGGCGTGCAACCTGCCGGGGCTGGAGGGCGGCTGTTCGGCGCGGCCTGCGGGCACGGACGCGGAGCACGGCTGCGGCACCTTCACCTGCGACGGGGCGGGCAGCTGCCTCGCCGGGTGCCGCGCGGACGGGGACTGCGGGCCGGGGACGCACTGCGCGGGCGGGGCCTGCGTGCCGGACCGCTGGCAGGGCCAGGCCTGCGCGCGCAACGGCGACTGCGCCTCCGGATCCTGTGCGGACGGGGTGTGCTGCGACAAGGCGTGCACCGGCACCTGCATGGCGTGCAACGCGCCCGGGCGGGTGGGCTCCTGCACCGCGGTGGCCGCGTCCACGGACCCGGGCAACGAGTGCGGCGCGTCCTTCTGCACCGGGACCCAAAGCTGTGACGCCACCTGCAGCGGCGAGCCCGAGTGCAAGGCCACCGCCGACTGCCAGGGCGGCACCTGCGCGGGGACGGAGCCCAACGGCAGCGGGTGCGCCTCCGGCGCGGAGTGCGCCTCGGGGCTGTGCGTGAACGGGGCGTGCGCCCCCGCGGGCAGCTGCACCTCCGGGGCCACCTGCAGCGGGGCGAAGGGCAACGGCCTTTCCTGCGCGGCGGGGGCGGACTGCGCCTCGGGCGTTTGCGCGGACGGGGTATGCTGCAGCGGTGCGTGCCACGGGGCCTGCGTGGCCTGCAACCTGCCGGGGCTGGAAGGCGGGTGCTCGGCGCGGCCCGCCGGCACGGACGCGGAGGACGGCTGCGGCACCTTCTCCTGCGACGGGGCGGGCAGCTGTCTCGCGGGGTGCCGCGGGGACGGGGACTGTGAGGCTGGACGTTATTGCAGCGGTGGCCAGTGCCTGGCCGAGCGCGCCAACGGAGAGGCCTGCGTGCTGGCCGCCCAGTGCGCCTCCGGTTTCTGCGCGGACGGGGTGTGCTGCAACGCGGGCTGCACCGGCACCTGCATGGCGTGCAACGTGGCGGGCAGGAAGGGGGCGTGCGCGCCGGTCGCCCCGGGGATGGACCCGGGCAACGAGTGCGGCGCGAGCGCCTGCGGCGGCGCCAACGCGTGTAACTTCACCTGCGCCAGCGGCGCGGAGTGCAAGACCGCGGCGGCCTGCAGCGGCGGCGCCTGTGTGGGCACCGAGCCCAACGGCAGCGGCTGCGCCACCGGCGCCGAGTGCGCCTCCGGGCTGTGCGTCAACGGCGCCTGCGTCACTGCGGGCAGCTGCACCGCGGGGGTCAAGTGCAGCGGGGCGAAGGGCAACGGCGGCTCCTGCGTGGCCGCCTCCGACTGCGCCTCCGGCTTCTGCGCGGACGGGGTGTGCTGCAACGGGGCGTGCGGCGGGGCGTGCGAGGCCTGCAACCTGCCGGGGCTCGAGGGCGGCTGCTCGCCGCGGCCCA
>VGRA01000675.1 GCA_016875515.1 Deltaproteobacteria bacterium
ACACCCGGCGCGAGTTCACCCCCGTGAAGCAGTCCCGCCCCGCCAGCGTGCTGGACGGCACCAAGGTGCTGGTGGGCGCGAACATGATCAACACGCTGTCGGAGTTCAGCGCCATCCTGGACCGCGTCAACCCGGACTCCAAGGTGGTCCCCAACGGCTGGTTCGAGCCCAAGATGGGGGAGAGCGACCTCGTGAAGTTCGAGGCCGCCCGGGGCCCCAACGGCAAGCCGGAGTTCCGGATGTCCGTGAACGCCCGCTACGCCCACGCCTCTGAGGAGATGCTGCGGCTGGTGACGGTGCACGAGTTCAACCGGTGGCTCGCCGAGTCCGGCCAGCTGCGGATGGACCCGGTGGACGCCAAGTTGGCAGGCGTCATCGTGGCGGCGCAGTCGCTGAAGGTGGATGACGGCTACCGGGACTCGGAGGTGTGGACCAACTTCCTGTCCCGCTTCGGCCTGCCCAACATCCCGCTCGCCACCGTCAGCGGCATCCTCTCCGCGGAACACGGCCACGCGTACGCCGGCAGCCTGGAGATGGTGCGCAAGCTGAAGGCCACGCTCGCCCCGGAGGCGCTCGCCGCGATCAAGGCCGCGGGCAGCGGCGCCCCCACCCGCCTGGTGGGGTAGGCCGCCCCCGGGCTGCGCCACGCAACGGGTCCGGCGGCACACGCCATGGCGCTTCACCTTGGCTTCGATCCGGGCGGGACCGGGAAGAAGCTCGCGCACGTTTCCGCAGCGGCAGACGGAGACTCCCGGCTCTTCACGGGACACCTGAGGACGCAGGCGTTCGGCACGCCGGTCGTCCGCTTCGAGCGTTTCCCCTTCGTGGCTCCCGTGGTGGCCCGGGCCGTTGACGAGCAAATGGAGCAACTGCTCCGCGAGCTGCTCGACGCCCACGGCGCGCGTGCCGGCAGGGGGGACCTCCTCGCGTGCGCCGTCCAGCACTTCGGTGGAGTAACCGTCTCCATCGATGCACCGTGCGGCTTCGCCCTCCCCGGGTGGCCCAGCCGTGAGACGGAGCGCAGCCTCGGGCCCAACTTCAACACCCCGAGCGAGCAGGGCTTCGTCTCCAGCGCGCAGAGGTGGATGGCCGAGGACAACCAGACGCCCTTGCAGCAGCGGGTGTATTGGAAACTGCTCGGCTTCTCCTTGTTCGCCTGGTTTGGGCGCACCACGTCGGCGGCGGAGGTGGCCGCGGCCGCGGCGCTGCCACCTGGGACACGCGTGCCGGTCCGCCTGTTTGAGTCCTTCCCGAGCGAGACCTACCGGCAGACCCAACACCCACGTTCAATCGAACTCGCGCGCTCGCATGCGCGCCGGCGGCTCGTCAACTTGCGCATGGCGCCCCTCCCGCCCGTTACCCTGGACGCGTTCTCCCGGCGCCTGGGACAGGTGGCACGCTGGGAGGACGGGGCGTGGGCCCGGTCTCCGGGAAAGTCCGTGGGTGACTGCCTGGATGCCTTCGCATCCATGGTGCTTGGCCCGTGTGCCCCTGCGGGGGTCGTGAAGCTGTGCGGAGACTCGGCTGAGTCGCTGCGCGTCGAGGGGGCCATCGCCGTCCTGGTTTAGGGGTGCGACGAACGTTCGGCATGTCCCCGGTCTTGAGGAAGAGGTGACGCGATCATGGCTGGAAGTGCGGCGGTCCCCTCCGCGTACGAGGGCATGACCCTGGAAGCGCTGGCGCACCTGGCACGGGAATACGAACGGGCCGAGGCGCACGGGGTGGCCGAACCCGTCCGCCGGTGCATCCTCGAGCGGCGCGCGTCTGCGCCCGACCCCGACAACAGGGCGGTCCATGGCGCCCGCGTGGATCTCTCCCTGTCCCTCTTCCATTAACGCCGCTTCGCGGAGGCGGTGGAGATGGACCGCGTCACGCTGGCCGGGGCGCTGCGGGACTTCGGGCCGGGCTCGGACGAGGTGCGGGACGCCCGCTGGGCGCTCGCAATCTCGCCGATGGAGGCCGGGGAGCTTGGGGAGTCGGAGTCCCGAGCCCACGGCGGGGACCTCGAGCTCGTCCAGCGCGAGGGGCCGGGGGCCTCCTTCCGCCTCTGGCTCCCGCAGGTGCGCGAGCGGGCCCAGGTCTCCACCGTCCCCGCCGCGCTGTCCACCGAGGTGAGCGCATGACCGGAGCTGTTCCCTTGCCGCACGTGGTCGTCGTGGACGACGAGCAGGACATGTGCGAGCTGCTCGCGCTGCGGCTCGAGCACCACGGGGACCGCGTCACCTCCGCGCACGACGTCCCGGGC
>VGRA01000676.1 GCA_016875515.1 Deltaproteobacteria bacterium
CCGGGGCAGCACCTGCTCGTCCGAGGGGTCCGCCGAGACCACGTGCGGCGCCTGCGTGTCCTGGGCCGGCCGCGGCAGGACCACCACCGGCGGCACGGTGGTGACCGCCCCCAGCTCCGCCGCGTACAGCGAGGCCCCCGCGTAGTTGTTGGCGGACGACGTGTCCAACACCAGCCCCTGGTTGGCCAGGGCCACGCGGTAGCTCACCCCCTCCTCCACCTCGGTGAAGGAGAACTCGCCGCTGGCGTCGTTGCTGGTGGTGATGGCCGCCGTGGCGCCAGCCGGGACGGACCCGCCCCCGGTGGAGACCAGCAGCAGCTGCGTCTCCAGCGGGCGGAGATCCGGCGACGACAGCACCTTGCCGGAAACCGTGGCGCGGGCCTGCTGCACGGAGAAGTTGACGTTGGACACCAGGTAGCTGACCGGGTTGCGGTCCGCGGTGATGGGGGTGGTGGAGGCGCCAACCTCCGCCACCGGCTGGGTCAGCTGAGTGAACTGCACCGTCACGCGCTGGGTGCGGAACGGCTTGTACTTCCGCCCGTCCGCGCTCACGCCGGTGAGATCCAGCACCACCGTGTACGTGCCGGTGGCCGCCTCGTCCCCGTTGGGGTTGGCGCTCGCCGGGATGTCCACGAAGGAGAACGTGCCGTCCGCCCCGGTGGTGTAGGTGCGGGAGGCCCCCTCGTAGTTGAGCGTCACCTTCGCCCCGGAGAGGGGCTTCTGGTCGTACGCGTCCACCACCGCCCCCTGCAGCGTGCCCTTGGGCGCAAGCGTGTTGGCGGGATCAATGAACTTGGGGCCGCTGCCCGCGTCCGGCGGAAGGGGCGTGGGCTCCCCGGCGCATGCAGCCAGCGCCAGGGCCACCGCGCCAAGCGAGCGGCGGAAGAGGGACGAAACAGGGGACGCCGGCAGACGCATGAACACCTCTGTGTGGAACCTCGAGACGCTCGGGGAGAGGTGCCTCATAGCACACCGTCCCGTGCGTGACCTCACCCGTTCCGCTTGGGGATGGGCGCCATCCGGAGCCGCTCGACGGGCGCCGCCCCCGGGCGGAGGGACTCGGCGAGCGCCTCCACGTCCCCGGCCGTCACGCCGCCGTACCAGGCGCCCTCCGGATAGGCCACCACGGCCACGCCGCGCTCACAGGCGTCCAGGCAGCCAGCCCCGTTCACGCGCACGCCGGTGATGCCGGCCGCGTCCACTGCCCTTTTGAGGGCGAGCCGCACCTCCTCGCCACCCTTGGAGGCGCAGCATCCGCGGGGGCTGCCGTCCGGGCGGCGGTTGGTGCAGACGAAGACGTGGCGGCTGTAGGGAGGGGGCATGGGGTTCTTTTTTCGTGTCGGCGTGGGCGGGGCAAAAACGCGCCAGAGTCCGATTTACCGGCCCCGACATTTCCTGACTACCAAAAACCAGAACATCTAAACACATACCCACAGCAAACCCTTCGTCTGGTTGCGGCAACCTGTAGCAGCGACCTTCGGTCAAGCGCACACCGCACCACCAGGGCCGGTGGCGCCCCCGCCCCGTCGGAGTGCGGTTGACGCATCGCGACAATGCCGGCGGTTCAACTTGCTACAGCCGCGAAACACCTTGGAAAACATCCTAAATGTGGGGGTAGGCAAAAAACTGGACACAACATCTTGTGGTTCTACGCTTGACACCCGGATGAGCGTTCTCGTAGAAATTCGCCCTCCCGGGCCCGCCGTTCCAGCCCGGCACCAGACACATCTTTCCATACACGTTTCCGCCGCTGCGCCGTCCCCATCCGGGTGAACGGATCGGATTTTCTCGCCCCTCGCAGCTCGCCTTGGCAAAACCATTTACACGCACTCGCAGTGAACGCCCGGAGGAAGAACATGGAGAAGGACCTGTCCCCGAAGTCCCTTGCTCACCGCGCCGCCCGCAAGGCGGCAGAAAAGAAGGCGCGCGCCCAGGGCGTGACCGTCCCGCGCTACTTCACCACCCCGGGGGTCAACCCCGCGGACGAGATGGCGTGGGAGCTGCGCACGGCGGGCATCCAGGGCGAGGACGGCAAGGTCGTCTTCGAGCAGAAGAACCTGGAGATCCCCAAGTCCTGGAGCATGCTCGCCACCAACGTGGTGGCGTCCAAGTACTTCCGGGGTACCCCGGGGACGCCGGAGCGCGAGTCCTCCGTGCGCAAGCTGGTGGCGCGCGTGGTGGACACCCTGACCGCCTGGGGCGAGCAGGGCGGCTACTTCGCCTCCGCCGCGGACA
>VGRA01000677.1 GCA_016875515.1 Deltaproteobacteria bacterium
CCGCGGCGAGCAGGGACTGCTGGCGGGCAGGCGTCAACCGTTCACCAGTTGCCCATGGCGCCGAGGTTGTGGACCGTCCTGTAGCCGGCGGCCTCCAGCTTCGACTTGGCGGTGGCGCTGCGCGCCGCTCCGGCAGTAGACGACCACCACGCCGTCCTTCGGGCTGAACTCCGCCAGGCGTGCGTCCATCTCCTGCACCGGGATGTTGATGGCCCCCTCGATGTGTCCCGCCGCGAACTCCTGCGGGGTGCGGACGCCCGCCAGCTTCGCCCCGGCCTTCACCGCCTCCTTTGCCCCGGCGTCTGCCGTGCCGCGGAAGAAGAAGACGCAGCCGAGCACGGCGAGGGAGGCGAGCCACAGCAGGTTGTTCTTCCAGTCGGTCATGGTGACGCCCCAAGAGCCTGCGGCGGGGGAAACGGTTTGGCAGTATGAGGGGAGCTGCCACGGATGCCACCACCGCCCAGTTGCTCGAGTCCGCCCGCGCCGGCAAGCGCGACGCCCTGGAAACCCTGCTCGCCCGCCACGAGCCGCAGGTCTACCGCTTCTCGCTGCGCATGTGCGGCAACCCGGAGGACGCGCGCGAGGTGCTGCAGGAGACGCTGGTGACGGCCTTCAAGGGCATCCGGGACTTCCGCGGCGAGGCAGAGCTCTCCACGTGGCCGTACCAGGTGGCGCGCAGCTTCTGCATCAAGGTGCGGCGGCGGCGGGTTGGGGGAGCCTGCATGGAAGGAATCCCTGGACGCCCCGGAGGCCAGGGGGTGGCAGACGCGTCGGAGGCCGGGCCGGACGCCCGGGCGCACGCGCGCGAGGTGGGCACGGTGCTGAAGGCGGCGCTCGCCACCCTGCCGGACCACTACCGGGAGGTCATCCTGCTGAAGGACGTGGAGGGGTTGTCCGCGGAGGAGGTGGCGGAGGTGGTGGGGGAGAACGTGCCCGGGGTGAAGAGCCGCCTGCACCGGGCGCGGCTGGAACTGCGGCGGCTGCTCTCTGCCGTGTTGGACGCCGAGGCGCCAGCGGGGGCCCCTTGACCTGCGCTCGCTGAACAGCTTGCCGGCTACGCGGGCGGGGACATCGACCAGTCCACCTGCGAGCAGATGGAGGCGCACATGAAGACCTGCCCCTCCTGCACCGAGGCGTGTGACCAGCTGAAGTCCGTGGTGCTGCTGCGCAAGCGGGTGGACTGGGACGGGGTGCCTCCTCCCATCTGTGCCGCGGTGCTGAGCGCGGTGGGCGTGCAGGCATGAGCCCTCCCCTGGACGTGCTTGCAGGCGTGTTCGCCACGACCCGTGTGGGCGGCGCCATCTTCGGGGCGGTGGAGCTCTCCGGCGAGTGGGGGATGACGTTCGACCGGCAGGACAAGGCCGGTTTCCACCTGGTGCGGCGTGGGCGCTGCTGGCTGCGGCTCAGCGGGAGCCACCGCCCCGTGGAGCTGGCCGAGGGGGACGTGGTGGTGCTGCCCCGCGGGTGGAGGCACGTGCTGCCGTCCGGTGCGCGCACGCCGCCCCGCCCGTACCGGGAGACGCTGGCGCAGCAGGCCGGCCGCGGGGGGAATGGGCCGGCCGCCTCGCTCGTGTGCGGCGCGTTCGCCTTCGACACCCCGGAGCCACACCCCCTGCTGTCGGCGCTGCCCCAGGTCGTCCACGCGCACTCCCGGGGTGCCGGCGCACCGGCGAGCTTGACAGCGGTGATGGGCGTGCTCGAGCAGGAGCTCTCCCGGCCGGCCGCGGGCTCGGACGTGGTGGTGCGGCGCCTGCTGGACGTGGTGCTCCTGTACGCCATCCGCGGGTGGGTGGAGGCCGGGTCAGGCGAGGAGGCGACCGGCTGGATGGGCGCACTGCGGGATGGCCCCACGGCGCGGGCGCTGGGCGCGCTCCACGCGGAGCCGGGGCGGCGCTGGACACTGGAAGGGCTCGCGCGCCGCTCCGGCGTCTCGCGGGCCACGCTGGCCCGCAGCTTCCGGGCGCGGGTGGGCGAGGCGCCGCTCGCGTACCTGCGGCGGTGGCGGATGACGCTGGCGGCCCAGGCCCTCAGGCAGAGGGACGTGGCGGTGGCGGAGCTGGCGCTGCAGGCCGGCTACGAGTCCGAGGCGGCCTTCCACCGGGCCTTCACCCGCGCACGCGGCGTGACGCCGGCCGAGTACCGGAAGGCCGCGCGGCAGCCCACGGGGACGCCCGGGCAGGCCCGGCGTCTCAGGGCCGGTAGAGCCACCGGGCGAGCAGCCTCGTCACGCGC
>VGRA01000678.1 GCA_016875515.1 Deltaproteobacteria bacterium
TAGCACCTTCACCAGCCGCGGCCCGGCCTGGCCCGGCTCGCCCCCCTCCACGCGCGGCAGCCGCGACAGCCCCTCGTCCAGGCGGGACAGCACCAGCTTCGGGTCCGCCCCCAGCTTCTGCAGCATGGGCGTGGCAATGCCGTCCTGCTGCTGCAGCAGCGCGCGGGCCAGGTGCTCCGGCTCGAAGCCGGGGTGGCTCGCCCGGCGAGCCAGCGCCTGGCCCTCCTGCAGCGACTCCTGCGCCTTGACCGTCAGCTTGTCCATTCGCATGGCCGGAAGCTAAGGGCCGCGCGGGAGGTGGCAAGCCACAGGCCCGTTCACGTGGGGGTTGTGCGGGATCCCCGCAACTGGTACAGGCGCCGCGAAATTTTTGCGCCGTCTTGGGGGGCCGCACACTGGAAGCACACGGGGGATACCTCTGCCGCGTGGAGGGGCTGGAATTCGTTGACCTGGCGGCGCTGGGGCGGCAGGCCCTCGCGTTGGACGGGATGGGGACCGGGCTGGATTGCGGCCTGCAGGTGTCCGCCATCCCGCGCCGCAAGGTGGTGCGCTTCGCGTACGACGCACCGTTCGCCTACGGGCGCCGCGGGGTGGGCTGGTACCGCACCCACCATGCGCTCGCGCGGCTGCTGTCCGTGTCGCTCGGCACCACCGTCCACGCCTACGCCTTTGATCCGGACGAGGGCGAGGCCGTCATCGGCTACGGCAACGGCCGGAAGGTGGGCGGGGAGGTGCTCCGCTGCGTGGACGCGGAGCTCCCCGAGGAGTCGGACGGCGAGCTGGACGAGGCGGCGTTCCAGAAGATGAAGGAGCGCTGGCCCCTGGGCCACCTGGCCTATGTGTTCGGCATCACCCGGGCGGAGCTGCTCGCGCTGCCCCGCGCCGAGACGCTGCTGCTTGCCCTGGGCGGCCCCGGCTACTCGCCGGAGGGCAGCTCGCGGTCCGCCGCCTCCACGGCGCGCTGGACGCTCGCCGTCTGGAAGTAGTGGGCCACCGCGGCGAAGGCCAGCGCCAGCGCCGCCGTCTTGGCCACCGACATGGCCGGCAGCAGCCAACCCATGTGCAGCCGCAAGGTCTCCACCACCCTCTCCGCGGACTGGAGCTCCGCGGCCGCCGGGGCCGGGAAGCGGCCCGCCACCAGCAGCGCCGCCTTGCGCACCACCGCCGCCTCCTGCGCCCCGTCCAGCGTCCGCAGCACCGCGGCCGCCACGGCGGCCTGGGCCAGCAACCGCCGGATGCCGGAGAGCGGCATCCCGCGCGGGCGCAGCATCCGCAGCGAGGCGGCGAAGACGAAGCCCGCCGCCAGCGACAGCAGGAACAGCACCCCGATGGAGAGCTCCCGGTGGCTGCCCGCCAGCTGCAGCCGCGTCCGCTCCAATTCCAGGGACAGCTGCGACACCGGCTCCGTGGCCTTCAGGTCCTGGACCATTGCCCGGTAGGTGTCCAGCTCCACCTGGATGGACAGATCGTTGGTGGTGCCCAGCAGCACCATCACGGCCACGGCGGTGGCCAGTGCGGCCGCGCGCCGGATGCCGGGGGGAAGGTTGGGGCCGGGACTCACGGTCGGGCCTTCACCGCCTCCACGTAGCGCAACTGCAGGTCCGCCACGACGGAGCCGAACAGCTGCTCTTCCTCGGGCGTCAGGTTGCCGCGCGTCTTGTGGCGCAGCATGACCAGCAGGTCCAGGGACTGGCGCGCCGCCTCCAGGTTCCGCTCCACCTTGCCCGTCTCCGGGTGGGCCTGCAGCCCCAGGTGGATGAAGGCGGAGCTGGCCAGGCCCAGCACGAAGGCGGTGAAGGTGACCCCCTCACCCTCCTTCATGACGAACGTCTCTCCGCGCGCGTCTGCCACAGCGGCCAGTTACTCCTCGTCCTCGTCGTCGAACGCCTCGTCCTCCTCCGTGACGGTCTCCACGGGGGCGGCCTTGTCGGCAAGGTCCGGCAGGGACTTGAGGTGCTTCTCCCAGGCCTTCTCGTCCAACTGGCCAGAGCGGATGTACCGCTCGGCGGTGCGCTTATCGAGGTGACGGGGATTGGTGGTGTCGGACATGGCGTGGCCCTTCCAAAAAGGAGCGGCACCTTATAGCGGGGGAGGGGCATGTCAACGCCCCCCTCCCATCCCCGCCTGCCCGCCGGTCTTTACGTGCTGTGCGATGACACCGTGGCCCCGGGCCTGCCGCTCCTGGACAAGGCCGCCGCGCTGCTGGCCGGGTGGCCGGCGGTGCTGCAGAT
>VGRA01000679.1 GCA_016875515.1 Deltaproteobacteria bacterium
AGGCCCCATGACGGGTGAATTGGTGGCAACCGGCAGCTTGAAGGAGTTCTTCAAGGAACTCCTGCTGCAAGCGCAGCAGCGGCAGCGGCTCGCCCTCACCGACTTCACCGAGTTCTATCTGGTCAACCTGCTCTCGGACTTCGCCGCGGTGGGCCGGCTGTTCACGGAGGAGGAGGAGGGGCGGAAGGACCACGAGCCGCTCGCGGTCCTCTACCACCGCGCCCTGCAGGCCAGCCGCGAGGAGCAGATCAAGACCTTGCGCCGGCTGGGGGACGTCAGCCTCTACAAGGCCGGCTTCTTCCGCGAGTCCCTCCGCCACACCGTGGTGGGGGACGACTACTACATCCGCATGGGGGAGGGGGCGTACGGCCACCTCCGCGAGCTGACCCCCACGTCGTCCGTGTCCACCGTCTACCATGAACTCCACGAGAAGTTCCGGGCGGTGGTGGACCTGCTGGAGGACATTGCGGCGCGCGGCATGGTGGCGGGCGGCCCCACGGGGGCGCTGAAGGTCTACGAAACCTGGACGCGCACCGGCAGCGAGCGGCTCGAGCAGGTGCTCGTGGACGCGGGCATGGTAACGCCGCGTACGAAGATGCCGAACTGACGCACACACATCCAGCAGCCGGCCCGCCCGGGGCCGGAGGGAGCGGCGGCAATGGTGGACCGCGTTCAGGAGCAGCTGGAGTCCATCTACAGGCTGGACCGTCGCTTCGAGGTGGCTGACTTCGTGGTACAGGACGCAACCGTGGCCCGGGAGCTCGGGGCCACCGGGCGCGCCGACGAGGAGTTGCTCGTCCTGGAGGAGAAGGGCGAGCTGGAGGTGGCGCTCTACTTCGCCCCGGCGCTGCTGGAGCGGCTGCGCGCGCTCGAGTCCGCCTCCGGCGCGGTGCTGGTGGACGGGGAGATGGACGCCTACTGCCGGCTGGCGGAGGGGGTCTCCCACTTTCTGTACCTGGCCTGGGCGGCCCACCACGGCCGCACCGTGACGCTGCTGGAGCTGGAGACGCAGGCGGAGGTGGACAAGTTCGCCCTCTGCGTCCTGCACAAGTGGAACGACACCGCGCGCAGCTGGGCGGGCGAGCTGCACAGCCGCCTGTTCGAGCGCGTCTCCTACCTCCCGGGCCTCAACCCGGACGAGCGCCACCGCTACGAGGAGGCCAACCGGCTGTCTGCCGCGTACTGCCAGCGGCTCATCCGCCACGTGGCGGAGCGGCGCATGGACCGGCTGCTCGCGGAACTCCGTTACAGTTACAGGCTGGGCGCCGAGGCGAAGTTGAGGTACCTCGCGCGCGCAGCTTGACGTGCAGGCGGGAGCGGAACGTGGCGCAGGAATTCTCCGCAGGAGGGGTCGTCTACCGGCTGAATGGGACGGCGCTGGAGTTTGCAGCCATCCGGCCGCGCGGCCGCACCGTCTGGGCGCTGCCCAAGGGGCACGTGGACGCGGGCGAGACGGCCGAGCAGGCCGCGGTGCGCGAGGTGTCGGAAGAGACGGGGCTGACGGTACGCCCCATCGCCCCGCTGGGAGAGGTCCGCTACGTGTACCAGGCGCACGGACGCAAGGTTCAAAAGCGCGTGCAGTTCTTCCTGCTCGAGTGGCAGAGGGGGACCATCGGCCGGCTCAAGCCGGAGATGCGGCGCGAGGTAGCCTCGGCCCGCTGGCTTCCGCTGGTTCGCGCCGAGCAGGCGCTCGCCTACGCGGGCGAGCAGGATATGGCGCGCAAGGCGCGGGCGCTGCTGGAGGCGGCGGTCAGCGCTTCGGCGCGCTGAACTTGCCGGAGAGCGCCTCGCGCACGTCCCGGTCGAACTTGACCTTGCCCGTGGCGATCTCGCGCAGCGCGAGCACCGGCGCCTTGTTCTTGCTTACGTCGGTCAGCGGACGTGCCCCGGACATGATCTGGCGGGCGCGCTTGCTGCCCAGCAGCACGAGCGCGAAGCGGTTGTCCACGAGCGGAAGGCAGTCCTCGACGGTGACGCGGGCCATGGTGAGTCCTCGGTAAGGTGCGGAACGGCGCGGCTTTGTAGATCAGCCGCAGCGGCTTTGCAAAGCCGCGCCGCTCACGGCCAGGACAGGACCACCCGGTCCCCGGCACTCGTCACCTTTCCGGCCGGGCGGGAGAGATCCAGCACCAGCCGCGTGACGCCCCCCTGCGGCGCGCCCACCCGGGCCCGCTGCACGCCGGCCACGCCGGAGACGCCCTTCTCGAGCGCCTTCCCCGCGGGCCC
>VGRA01000680.1 GCA_016875515.1 Deltaproteobacteria bacterium
CCCGGCCGCCGCTGGGAAATGGGCGCCATCTTGTCCCAGTTCAACTCCTTGAACTCCGGGACCGCGGCGGCGTGCGCCTTCCACGCCTCGCGCGAGGAGCCGTAGCTGCCCTCGAGCGACAGCGCGCCGCACAGCCCGGAGAGCCACCTCCACACCGGCTGGGCGTCCCCGCGTGCCGGGTAGGCGCGGCGGAAGCGCTGAGTGAGGCCGTCCCCCTGCGTGAAGGTGCCCTCGTCCTCCACGTGGCTGACGGTGCCCAGCAGGTGCGTGGCCTCCGCCGTGACCGCGGAGGCGTTCTGCGCCAGGGCCACGAACAGCTCCAGCTTCCCCGCCTTCTTCGCGAAGGCCGCCTCGTCCACCGGCACCTCCGCGCCCACGGCGAACAGCCCGTCCACCCGGCCGCCGTCCAGCGCCTTCTCCAGCTCCGCGAACGGCTTGCACTCCACCCCGAAGGCGCGGGCAATGGCCTCGAGCCCCTTGCGGTTGGGGTTCTTGTCCTCGCGCAGCAGGAAGTCATCCCCGGCGCCGTTGGCCCGGCCGCCCACGTAGACCACCTTGGCCTTGAACGCCTCCTTCGCGAAGGCGAAGGCCGCCAGCAGCGACTCGTTGGACTGGGTGGGGGAGGCGAGGAAGGCCACGTTGGAGGCGCCCTTCAGCTTGCCCGCCACCGCGCGCACCGCCTCCTCGGCCGTCAGCACCAGCGCCTCGCCGCCGCGGCCGGAGCTGTTCTTCAGCACCCGCCCCTCGTTGAGCGCCTTGTAGGTGAGGCGCCCCGCGTTGCACAGCCAGGATTGGTTGACCGCCTCGTTCTCGCGCGGCCGGTACCGGTAGGTGTCCTGGCCGAAGAAGTCCGCGTAGGTGTTGCAGCCGCGGCTGCACCCGGTGCAGACGGACGGCGCGGCAGACAGGAACCAGGACCGCGCGCGGAACCGGAAGTCGGTGTGCGTGAGCGCACCCACCGGGCACACGTCCACGGTGTTGACCGAGTAGTTGGAGTCCAGCTGCTGGCCGGGGAAGGTGTCGATCACCTCGTGCTTGCCGCGGCCGAATACGCCCAGCTGCGGCTCCTCGGCCACCTCCGTCATGAAGCGCACGCAGCGCGTGCACATGACGCAGCGCTCCTGGTCCAGCACCACCTCGGGCCCCAGCTGCTTGCGCTTGTTCTTCATCACCTTCTCGCCCGTGAGGCGGGAGGGCTTGAAGTCGTAGCGCATGTAATAGTCTTGCAGCTTGCACTCGCCGGCCTGGTCGCAGATGGAGCAGTCCACCGGGTGCTCGAGCAGCAGGAACTCCATCACCGCCTTCTGCTGGGCGGCCACCTTCTGCGTGGTGGTCTTGACGGCCACGCCTTCGGAGATGGGGGTCTGGCAGGCCGGCACCAGCTTGGGGGCGTTGGACACCTCCACCATGCACATGCGGCAGTTGGCCGCAACGGAGAGGCGCGGGTGGTAGCAGTAGTAGGGGATCTCCACCCCCACCTGCCTGGCCGCCTCCATCATGTTGGTGCCCGGCCTGGCAACCACCTCCTTGCCGTCTACCGTGAAGGTCACCATGCCCGGGTTCCTGGGCTGGGGCTTCGCGGGCGCCGCGGGCGGCGGCGGGGGCGTGGGGGGTGCGTCCTTCTTCGCGTCCGTTTCGTTGCTCACTGCTCGACCTCGCCGCCGATCATGTTGACCGTGTCAAAGGTGGGAATCAGGTCCGAGAGCAACTTGCCCTCGATCATCCGGGGCACGCCCGCGAGGATGGGGAAGCCCGGGGCCCGCACGTGCACCTTGTAGGGGCGGCCGCCGCCGTCGCTCCGCAAGTACCAGCCGAGCTCGCCGTTGGGGGTCTCCGTCGCGTGGTAGACCTCGCCGGCCGGGACCTGCACCCCCTCCATCACCAGCTTGAAGTGGGCAATGACGCCCTCGATGGTGCTGTACACCTGCTCCTTGGGCGGCAGGGCAATGCGCCAGTCGTCCAGAATGACCGGCCCCTCCGGCATCTTCGCGAGCGCCTGGCGGATGATGCGGTCGGACTGCTTCAGCTCCTCGATGCGCATGAGGTAGCGGTCGTAGTTGTCCCCGTTGTGGAAGACCGGGACGTCGAAGTCCAGCTGGTCGTAGATCCAGTAGGGGTTGGCCTTCCGCACGTCGTAGTCCACGCCGCAGGCGCGCAGGCAGGGCCCCGTGAAGCCGAAGTCCATGGCGTC
Source organism: Deltaproteobacteria bacterium (assembly GCA_016875515.1). GTDB lineage: Bacteria > Myxococcota > Myxococcia > Myxococcales > Myxococcaceae > VGRA01. The sequence continues at coordinate 2,192 of VGRA01000680.1, forward strand.
CTGCGCCGTGATGACACCCGTGCCCCGCATGC
>VGRA01000681.1 GCA_016875515.1 Deltaproteobacteria bacterium
CAGTCGTCCGCGTTGGGGGCGCGGCCGGGCAGGGACGGCTTGCAGTCCTGGACGGAGGGACCGGCGGCGCCGAAGCCGTCCCCGTCCGCGTCCACGTAGAAGGTGTTGACGGGCAGCCCGTCGTCCACGGTGCCGTCGCAGTCGTCGTCCACGGCGTTGCAGGCCTCCGCTGCGGCGGGGGAGCGCGCGGAGTTCAGGTCGTCGCAGTCGCCCGCCTGGAGGCTGTACCCCTCTGCGGCGAGCGCGCAGCCCGCGCCCACCTGCACGCTGCCATAGCCGTCCCCGTCCTGATCCCGGTAGTAGGGGCGCTCCTCCAGCCCCTCGTCCATCTGCCCGTTGCAGTTGTCATCCGCCCCGTTGCACACCTCTGGTGCCCCGGGGTGGATGGCGGGGTCCGCGTCCGCGCAGTCGGTCTGCAGCATCCCCGCGCAGGCCCCGGTGCCGGGGACGCCGTCCCCGTCTGCATCTAGGCAGTCCACGGACGGGAGCGGTGGGCCGCCTGCGTCGTTGGAAGGCGGGGGCGTGGACCCACCGCACGCGGAGAGCCCGCACAGCAACAGCGCCGCGAAGAGGCGGAAGGAGGTCGGGCATTCCATGGCGACCTTCACCCTAGCCGCGTCGGGGCGGGCCGGAAAATCGCCCCAGTGAGCCCCTGTCGCGCGGCCAGGTCAGCGGCCCGCGCCCCTTCCTTCACGGCCCGGGCTTCAACATCCCCACGAAGCTGCCCCGGTACGCCCAGCCCAGCCTGGCCTCGGCGAGCAACAGGAACAGGCCGAGCCCCAGCGGGGGCGAGAGGAAGACGTGGAACAGGCAGATGTGGACGACGACCGGGGCGATGACCACGAGCGCCAGCGGGACAAAGTACCCCGTGAGCAGGCACAACCCGCACGCCACCTCGCATCCCTTGAGCAGGGGCCAGAAGCAGCCGGTCCGCTTCAGGGCGAGGATGTAGTCGGTCGCCACGCCGGGGGCGGTGGGGGAGTCCGGAAGGGAGCCACGCGAGACGGGCCCGGGGATGGCGGGCGCGCTTTGACCTTCCCGGTGACCCGTGGATATGAGACGCGCCCCATGCGGACCCGCCGGAACCCCGTTCCCGCAGCACTGCTGTTCCTCCTGGCCAACTGCGGCGCCGGGGCGCCGCACGTGGAGGCGCCGCAAGCGGCCGCCGGTGACAGCGGAGCGGACGCGGGCACGCTTCCCGCCCACACGGGCCCGACGTCCCCCGCGGATGCAGGGCCGCCCGGCCCCGGCGAAGAAGACGCCGGCACGGTGGATGCCGGCGCGGGCGTGGACGCGGGCACTGCGGACGCAGGCTTCGCGGATGCCGGGACGCAGACCCTCGCCGAGCGCTGCTTCCCCCACATGCGCACGCTGGCCGCCCCGGCACCGGACTACGGGCCGACGGGCCTGGACGCCGGCACCCACTGCCTGGGGACCAACCACCAGGACATTGCGGGGATTCAGCAGGTGGTGTTCGTGGGGGACTCGGTGACGGCGGGGGTCCCCAACGCCGGCCTCAACCTGGTCCAGTGGGGATTCCCGGTGGGCGCCGGGACCCCTTCTTCCTCGTTCTACCGGAATCAGGTGGCGGACGCGCTCGCGGCGAAGTTCGGGCTCGCCCCGCCCAACCTGCTGTGGCGGGAGGTGAACCCCTCCACGCAGAAGGCGGCGCTGCAGTCCTCCGGTGCCTTCCACGTCTGCGCGAAGTGGGGCTCCCGCATGGGAGACGTGCTCGGGCAGCTGCAGGCGTGCCTGCCGCAGTCCCTGCGCAGCAAGAAGACGCTCATCGTCATGACGGCGGGCGGAAACGACCTGTCCAACATGACCAGCGCCGCGCTCAACGGCGCCACGCGCGCGCAGCTGGAGCAGCGCGCGGCCGGCGTGGTGGCAGAGCTGGAGGCGGTCCTTGCCTGGGTGAAGGCGCCGGGGCGCTTCCCGGCGGGCGTGGCGCTCGTCTTCGGCAACGTCTACGAATACACGGACGGCACCAACCAGCTGTCCGCGTGCCCGGGGGCCCAGGCCATCAACATGTCCGGGCCGCTCCCGGACCCGGCCGGGCTGTCGGACGTGGTGTTCCGGATGCAGGAGTCCTTCGCGCGCGCGGCCGTGCAGCACGGCGTGGACATCACCTGGATGTACGAACAGTTCTGCGGCCACGGCTGGAGGAGCGACAGCCCCACGGCCCCCTGCTACCGCGGCCCGGGCGCCGCCCGCTTCTTTGA
>VGRA01000682.1 GCA_016875515.1 Deltaproteobacteria bacterium
ACAAGGTCGTCATCATCGGCTCGGGGCCCGCGGGCTACACCGCGGCCATCTACGCGGCCCGCGCCAACCTCCAGCCGGTCATGTTCGCCGGCGGCCCCACGGAGGAGGATCCGCAGCGGGTGCCCGGCGGCCAACTGATGATCACCACGGAGGTGGAGAACTACCCCGGCTTCCCCGCGGGCGTGACGGGGCCGGAGCTGATGGAGCACTTCCAGAAGCAGGCGGAGCGGTTCCAGACCGTCATCCACTTCGAGAACGTGCTGTCGCTGGACACGTCCAAGCGCCCCTTCCACGTGAAGGCGGAGGGGCGCGAGGTGTTCTCGGACACGGTCATCCTGGCCACCGGCGCCTCTGCGAAGTGGCTGGGCGTGCCGGGAGAGGAGGCCTACAAGAACCGCGGCCTGTCCGCCTGCGCCACGTGTGACGGCGCCTTCTTCAAGAACCTGGACGTGGTGGTGGTGGGGGGCGGGGACACCGCCATGGAGGAGGCCACCTACCTCACCAAGATGTGCAAGAGCGTCACCGTCATCCACCGCCGCGGTGAGCTGCGGGCCTCGCGCATCATGCAGAAGCGCGCGCTGGAGAACCCGAAGATGTCCTTCATCTGGCACACCGTGGTGGACGAGGTGTGCGGGGACGGCCGGCAGGTGACCTACCTGAAGCTGCGCAACCTGCAGACGGGCGCGGTGACGGAGCACCGGACGCAGGGGGTGTTCGTGGCCATTGGCCACGTGCCCAACACCCAGCTGGTGAAGGACGCGCTGGAACTGCACCCCAACGGCTACGTGAAGACGGCCCCCGGCACCACGCACACCAGCGTCCCGGGCGTCTTCGCCTGCGGGGACGTGCAGGACTACACCTTCCGCCAGGCCGTCACCGCGGCGGGCACCGGGTGCATGGCGGCCATCGAGGCGGAGCGCTGGATGGTGGAGCACGGCGGATGAAGATGGTGGACGTTGGGCAGAAGGCCCACACCGAGCGCGTGGCCGTGGCGACCGCCCTGTTGCGGATGCGCCCGGCCACGGCGCGCGCGGTGAAGGCGGGTAAGGTGGCCAAGGGCAACGTGCTGGAGGCGGCCAGGCTGGCGGCGGTGATGGCGGCCAAGCGGACGCCAGATCTGGTGCCGCTGTGCCACCCCCTGGCGCTGACCGCGGTGAGCCCTGAGCTGTCATTTGGCAAGGACGGTCTGCGCATCCAGGTGACGGTGAAGACCACGGACCGGACGGGCGTGGAGATGGAGGCGCTCACGGCCTGCGCGGCGGCGGGGCTGACCGCCTACGACATGCTCAAGTCCATGGACCGCGGGATGGTGCTGGAGTCGCTGCAGCTGGAGGAGAAGTCCGGCGGGCGGAGCGGGACGTGGCGCCGGTCCAGGGGGCGCTGAAGGCCCGGCCCATGCAAACGCTCGTCCTGAACCACGGTGACGTACTGCGACACCTGGACGCACTGGTGCTGCTCGGGGAGCTGCGCGCGGCCTTCGTGGCAGACGCCACCCGGCGGCCGTCCGAGCCCACCATCACCCGCGCGGTGCCACGGACGGGTGCGAGCACCTCGGTGCTCATGCCCGGGACGCTCGAGGGCATCCCCGCCTACTCGGTGCAGGTGCTCACCGGCGGCGCCGCGGGGATGCAGGGCATGCTGCTGCTGCATGCCGCGGACACCGGGCGGCTGCTGGCGCTGATGGACGCGGGGCACCTGTGCACCCTGCGCAGCGCGGTGGTGGCGGCGCTGGGGGCGGAGGTGTTGGCCCGCCCGGACGCCAGCCGCGTGGCGCTGGTGGGGGCCGCGGCGCCCGCGTCCATGCACCTCAAGTGCTTGCGGATGGTGCGCTCGCTAACCCAGTTGCGCGTGTTCGACGCGGACCACGCCCGAGCCTTCGAGCTGTCCGCGCGGCTGCAGGCCACGCTGCACCTGCCCTCGCGCTCCACCAACACGGTGGAGGAGGCGGTGGCAGACGCGGACATCGTGGTGGTGACAGGGACGGGGGATGTGCCGCTCGTGCAGCCCGGGATGTTGCGTCCCGGGTGCCACGTCACCGCGCTGGGGCTGGAGCTGCCCGGGCGCCGGGGCCTGGCGCTGGAGACGTTCGCGGACGGCGTCTTCTGCGACCACCGCGGGCTGGCCCTGTCACAGGGAGCGGCCGGCGCGCTGGGACTCACGGGCGGGACGGAGCTGGGCGAGGTGCTGGCGGGCCGGAAGCCCGGGCGCACGGGGCCGGAA
>VGRA01000683.1 GCA_016875515.1 Deltaproteobacteria bacterium
ACCCCGGAGGCGGTGCAGGGCGCGTGGGACGCGGTGCGCGACTTCTCGAGGGCCACCCACCCGTCCAGCGTGGCCGAGTCCCTCCAGCCGGTGATGTCCAACCTCGGGACGAAGAGCCTGGGCGGCAACGAGTTCATCGACGCGGACCTCGCGCTCGGCATGGAGATGCCGCCCATCGAGTCCCGGTACGACGAGCGGGATCTCTCCCTCTACGCACTCGGGGTGGGGGCGGGCCGGCAGCCCATGGACGAGAAGGAACTGCACCAGGTCTACGAGCGGAACTCGGAGGGCTTCTGGCCGCTGCCCACCTACGGCGTGATCCCCGCCGTCAACGCCATCCTCGGCGCGCTGGCGGAGGGGAAGAGCATCCCCGGGCTCAACTACGGGCTGGACCGCGTGCTCCACGGCGAGCAGTACATGGAACTCACCCGCCCGCTCCCGCCCGCGGCGAAGCTGCGCCACCAGGGGAAGGTGTCCGAGATCTGGGACAAGGGGCGCCACGCGCTGGTGGTCTTCCACGTGGACAGCTTCGACGCGGACAGCGGCGAGCTGCTGGTGAAGAACGATCTCTCGCTGGTCATCCGCGGGGCGGGCGGCTGGGGCGGCGAACGCTTCCCCAGCACTGACGTCACCTACCCGGACCGGGCCCCGGACGCGGTTGTGACCGAGAAGACGGACGCATCCCAGGCGCTCCTCTACCGTCTCTCCGGTGACTGGAACCCGCTGCACGTGGACCCCGAGTTCGCGAAGGCGTTCGGGTTCGAACGGCCCATCCTCCACGGGCTGTGCACCTTCGGCTTCGTTGGCCGGGCGGTGGTGAACGCGGTGATGAACGGGGACCCGCGGCGCTTCAAGTCCATCAAGGTCCGCTTCGTCGACTCGGTCTTCCCCGGGGAGACCATCCGGACGGAGATATGGAAGGAGTCCGCCGGACGCGTCCTGGTGCGCGCAAGCGTGGTCGAGCGCAACAAGGTGGTCCTGAGCAACGCCGCGGTGGAGCTGTATGCGGAGGTACCCCAGAAGAAGGCGGTCCCGGCGGCGGCTGCGACCCCCGCAGAGAAGGCGAAGCCCGCCGAGGCGCCGGCCAGCCTCACGGCGGCCACCTTCGCTGCCATCTCGGCGCACGTGGCACAGCACCCGGAGCTGGTGAAGGCCGTGGGCAACCTCTACCAGTTCAAGATCAAGAACCCGGACAGCGCTTGGGTGCTGGATCTCAAGAACGGGTCCGGATCCGTCAGCGCAGGCGCTGCGCCTTCCGCGGACTGCACGCTGGAGCTGTCGGACGCGGACTGGCAGGACATGACCTCGGGAAGGGCGGACCCGCAGAAGCTGTTCATGTCCGGGAAGCTGAAGATCACCGGCAAGGTGATGGCGAGCCAGAAGTTGGAGTTCCTCAAGAAGATCGAGCGGGGCGCAGCCCCCGTACCTGCGCCCGCTCCGGCCGCGGCGCCGGCGGCCTCGCGCGAGCCGGTGGGGCCTCGTTTCCTCGAGCGGCTGGCCCGGGAACTCTCCGGGGTCTCGCTGGGCAAGGAGCCGGGCGGGTTCATCCAGATCAGGGTCAAGGACCCGGAGCTGCTCTTCACGGTGGACTTCGACAGGCGCGAGGTGAAGCAGGGCAGTGCCGCCTCCGCCCAGGCCACCGTCACCGTGACGGACGAGGCGCTCGGCCGGCTGCTGCAAGGGGAGGCCTCGCTCCAGTCGCTGTACCAGCACGGCGAGCTGCGCGTGGACGGGGACGTGCTCGCCGCACGCCGGATGGCCGCCATCAAGCTGTCCTGAGCGAAGGCACGAGGAGAGACACCATGGGACGCAGGGTGAACGTGGCAGGCGTGGGGATGGTGAAGTTCCAGAAGCCCGGGGCCTCGGACGGATACGAGGTGATGGCGGGCAACGCCATCCGCGAGGCGCTGAAGGACGCCGGGGTGGACTTCTCCGAGGTGGAGCAGGCCTACGCGGGGTACGTGTACGGGGACTCCACGTGCGGCCAGCGCGCCGTCTACTCCGTGGGCCTGCGCGGCATCCCGGTGGTGAACGTCAACAACAACTGCTCCACCGGTTCCTCCGCGCTGTGGCTCGCCCGGCAGGCGGTGGAGGGGGCCTGGCCGAGTGCGTGCTCGCGGTGGGCTTCGAGCAGATGGAGAAGGGGGCGCTGGCCTCCAAGTACAACGACCGGACCAACCCGCTGGACCAGCACGTGGACGTGATGAACCGCGCGCAG
>VGRA01000684.1 GCA_016875515.1 Deltaproteobacteria bacterium
ACCCGGGAACCCCTGCAGAGCCGTCCGGCGGCTGCGCCAGCACGGGCGGCGCGGCCATGGGCCTGTACGGGATTGCGGCCCTCTTCGGTCACCTGCTGCGAAGGTCCCGTCGCACGCCCGCGGGGCGCTGATGCAGGACGTCCACCCGCTCCAGCAGCTCCTCGCCCACGAGGGAGAGCCCCGCACCGAGCACTACGTCGAGCGCCCGGGGCCCTGGGGCCGGCTCCGGCTGGACATCCCGGACGAGCGGGCCCTGCTCGCCACCTGGAACGGGCTCACCCCCGGGCAGGAGGAGGAGGCCCGTGCTACCTTCGAGACGGCCCGCGCCCTCTTCGCTCCGGACGCTCCGGAGGAGGGACTTCGGGCGCTCTCCACCGTGGCCGCCCGCTGGCCCTTGTGGGGCGCAGGCCACGCCGCGCTCTGTGACGCCTTCCGCCACCTCGGCGACCACGCCGAGGCCAGCTACCACGCGCGCCAGTTGCTCGCGCTGGAGCCGCACGTGGACCACGTGCTCACGCTCGCCGTATCGCTCGCCCGCGAGGGGCGACTCGAGGACGCGCGTCAGCTCCAGTCCTACGCCTGGACCTCGCGCCAGGCCCAGCCGGAGTCCTCCTGGTACCAGGCCGCGAGCGACCTGCTGGTGACCCTCACGCGGCTGAAGGACGGCGCCGGCATGGTGGCCCTGGCGGAGGAGGCGCTGGCGCTCCTACCCGGTCACCCCACGCTCGTCTACCAGCGCTGCCTCGGGCTGCTGCTCTCGGACCGCCGCGACGAGGCGCTCGCCGGGTGCGAGCAGGCCCTCGCTGAGCTTGCGGAGGGCGCCCCCCTGCGCCCCCGCTTCGAGCAGCTGCGGGCCGTGCTCGCCGGCTGAATCTCTGGCAGGGTGTCCCCATGAAGCCACTCGACGCAGCCAAGGTCATCGACACGCTGGTCCGCATCATGGAGTTTGAGCTCGCCGGCGTGGTGCGCTACACGCACTACGCGCTCATGGTCTCCGGCCCGAACCGGATCCCCATCGTCCAGTTCTTCAAGGCGCAGGCCACCGAGTCCCTCCTCCACGCCCAGCAGGCCGGCGAAATCCTCACCGGCCTCGGCGGCCACCCTGCGCTCGGCGTGGCCAAGCTGGAGGAGAGCTTCCAGCACTCCGTGGAGGACGTCCTCCGAGAGAGCATCCGCCACGAGAAGGAGGCGCTCGGCCTCTACGGACGGCTGCTGGACCAGGTGAAGGACCGCTCCGTGTACCTGGAGGAGTTCGCCCGCACCCAGATTGGGCAGGAGGAGCTCCACGGGCTGGAGCTCCGCAAGATGCTCCGAGACATCGGCGTGGTGGCCCCCGTCCCAGGCGCCGGGTCCCGCAAGGGCAAGAAGAAGGCGAAGTAGCGCCCAACGCCCGCGCCGGGACGCTCACCCGAACAGCTCGGTGGAGAAGTACCGCTCCATCCGGTCCGGGAAGACCGTGACGACTTGCGAGCCGGCAGGCAGGCGCCGGGTGGCCTCGCACGCGGCGGCAAAGTTGAGCCCCGAGCTGGGCCCCACCGGGAAGCCGCGCCGGATGAGGCGGCGCGTGGTCTCCAGCGCCAGCCCGTCGTCCACGTCCAGCTCCACCAGGCCCGGCAGGTTCTCCCGCGTGTAGAGGGAGGAGATGCCCTCCACCACGCCGGGCACGCGGGTGGAAAAGCTGCAGCACTCCACCTCCGGCAGGGCGCGGCTGGTGGTGGGGCGCGCGGCGAAAGGGACGGTGGGGCAACCCGCCTCGGCGAAGGCCTGGAACAGCCCCACGATGGTGCCCCCCGTGCCCACGCCGGAGACCACCGCGTGCACCATCCCATTGGGCACCTGTGCCAGCACCTCCTGCCCCGTCCACCGCCGGTGGGTGTCAGGGTTCTCCATGTTCTCGAACTGCCGCGTGTAGTGCGCCCCGGTGGCCTCCGCGTGCGCGGCTGCGCGGTGGAGCGCGCCGCGGATGCCCTCCGCCTTCGGTGAGAGCAGCAGCTGCGCCCCGTAGGCGCGCAGGGACCGCAGCCGCTCCTCGGACACGCCCTCCGGAACCACCGCGGTGAAGTGCAGCCCCAACTGCGCGCACACCAACGCCAGCGACAGCGAGGTGGAGCCGGACGAGGCCTCCACCACGTGGCCCCCCGGCTGCAGCCGCCCCTGGCGCCACGCCTTCTCCAGCATGAAGCGGGCAATCCGGTCCTTGGTGGAGCCGGACGGGT
>VGRA01000685.1 GCA_016875515.1 Deltaproteobacteria bacterium
CATCCGCCACCGTGCCCTCCGCGCGTCCCGCGTTGACCGTGAGCGCGCCGTTGAGCGCGGACGAGATGTCCTGGGCGGAGAGCTCGTAGTCCGCGCTCGTGGCGTCGGCAGCCCCGAGCGGCTGCGACAGGGTCACGGTGCCGGTGACCGGGGTGGAGGAGGCGGGACCGCAGGCGGAGGCGAGCGCCACGGCGAGTGGCAACATCAGCCAGCGGAGGGACAGGTTCATGGCGGGCAGCATGGAAAATCTGGCGTGCGGCGCGCGACTGGAGGACAGGCCGGGGTGAAGCGCGCCAGTCGCATGCCGTAGATTCCGGCCCCATGCGTCGTCCCCCGATTGCCTTGTTCCTCCCGCTGCTTGCCCTCTGCGCGTGCGCCAACACGCCGCCTGCCCCGGCGCGGCCGCTGGACGCGGGGCCGGTGGCCTGCGAGGCGGAGCTCACCTGGAAGCAGTCCGGGGCCGCGGTCCGCGTCTTCGCCGCCGGGGACTGGAACGGCTTTGCGCCGGACGCGGATGAGCTCGCCGCCGATGGGGCCGGTACCTACCGGCTGAAGCTCCGGCTGCTGCCCGGAGAGTACGCCTACCGCTTCCGCGTGGACGGGGATGGCCAGTCGCCCTGGCGTTTGGATCCCGCCAATCCGTGGCGGGCCACGTGGGAGGAGGCGGAGGTGTCCGGCCTGCGCGTGGAGGACTGCCGGCTGCCGCGGCTGTCCGTCCGCGAGGTCCAGTCAGAGGCCCCCGCGGGGCGCTACCGGGCGAACGTCCGCTACGAGGGGCGGCTCGCGGGTGGGCTCGCCGAGCTGAAGGGCACGGTGACGCACGCGGGGGTTGCCCGCCCGCTGGAGCCCGCCGAGCTCGCCGCCTCGGAAGAAGGCGCGGAGGTGGCGTTGAACGGCCTTGCGCGCGGCAAGCACGTGGTGCGGCTGCTGGCGCGCGGGGCGTCGGGGGCCTGGTCCGAGACGCTGCTGCTGCCCACCTGGTCCGAGGCGACGCCCTTCACGTGGGACGGGTCGCTGCTCTACATGGCGCTCACGGACCGCTACCGCAGCGGGGACCCCGGGAATGATCCGCCGCCGGGGGACGCCAGCCCCGGCGCGGGGTGGCACGGCGGGGACCTGGACGGGGTGCGCGCCTCGCTGGAGGACGGCACGCTCGCGCAGCTGGGGGTGGGGGCGCTGTGGCTGACGCCGTTTGCCCAGAACCCGGCGGGCTCCGGGCTGGCCGCGGACGCCAGGCACCGCGTCTCCGGGTACCACGGCTACTGGCCCATCCAGCCGGGGGGCGTGGACGCGCGCCTGGGGGGGGCGGCGGCTCTGGGGCGGCTGGTGGAGGCGGCGCACGCGCGCGGGGTGCGGGTGATGCTGGACGCGGTCATCAACCACGTCCACCGCGAGCATCCCTACGTCACCGAACACCCGGACTGGTTCCCCGCTGGCTGCACGTGCGGCACCCCGGGGTGTGACTGGACGGAGCGGCGGCTCGATTGCCACTTCCAGCCGTACCTCCCGGACGTGGACTGGGCCAACCCGGCCGCGCGGGCCCGCTTCATCGAGGACGTGGTGGCGCAGGTGGAGCAGGCAGACCTGGACGGAGTGCGCCTGGACGCGGTGAAGCACGTGCCGGACTACGCGGTGCGGAACCTGGCGGTGCGGTTGCGCGAGCGCTTCGAGGCGGGGGGCACCGACTTCTTCATCATGGGCGAGACGGCGATGGGGTGGGACCCCAACGCCGGGCCCGGCGAGGGCGGGAACGTGGCCAACTACGGCACCATCTCCCGCTACGTGGGGCCGGACGCGCTGGATGGGCAGTTCGACTTCCCTCTGTATTTCGCCGCCGCGCTGGCGTTCACGCAGGACACCCCCGGGCGCGGGATGGCGCACGTGGACTTCTGGACGCGCGCGAGCGCAGATCAGTACCCGGCCGGGGCGGTGATGACCCCCTACCTGGGCTCGCACGACGTGGCGCGCTTCATCACCCTCGCGTCGGACCCGGGCCGGGCGTGGAACGCCTGGGACAACCTGCCCGCCGCGCCGGGCGCTGACGTGCCGTACGACCGGATGTACGCCGCCTTCGGCTGGCTGTTTGCCGTGCCGGGGATGCCGCTCCTTTACATGGGGGACGAGTACGGGGACTTCGGCGCTGCGGACCCGGACAACCGTCACCCGTGGCGGGCGCGCGCGGCCC
>VGRA01000686.1 GCA_016875515.1 Deltaproteobacteria bacterium
TTCTTCCTGAGAACCGTCCTGGGAGACCGGGGATACGAGCGCATGCCGGTGGCCATCCGCGAGCGGGCCCTGGCCGAGCACGACACCATCCGGCAGGACTGCGAGGCGCTGGTCCGCTACCGGCTGGAGGACGCCTCGCTGGAGCGGATCACCACGCCGGTGCTGCTCATGGGGGGCGAGCGCAGCCCGTCCATCTACCGCCCCACGCTGGAGAGGCTGTCTGCCGCGCTGGGCAACGTCCGCCTGGAGATCCTCCCCGGGGCAGGCCACATGATGCACGCCGAGGCCTACCGCCGATTCAACGCGCGGCTTCGGGAGCTGGCTTTAGCGGCGCCCTGAGCTCAGGGGCAGGAGGCGGAGGGCTGCTGCACGGGGAAGAGCCAGTACAACGGGTTTTGCGCGAGCAGTGCCCGGTCCGGCGCGTTCCACGCGGTGCGGGGAAAGGCCGCGTAGCCCAGCCACATGAGATCCGCCGAGTCGCATGACGCCAGATGGGCGTCACACCCGACCGGGTGCGGCAACCCGAGCGCGTGGCCGAGTTCATGCCCCAGGCCCCCCACCCAGCAGCACACCGGCTCCAGCGCCCGCTCTGCGCCGGTGCACGCGCCCGTGCCGGCCAGCCCGAGCAGGCCGAGGATGTCATGGGAGGGCAGGACCGCCACCCCGGGGCAACCGGTGACCGCGGCGCCGCCATGGGGGCTTCCGCACGCAGGATCTGCATCCACGTAGATGATCCACACGCGGCGTGGCTGGGCGAAGCTCGCCCCCACGGCAGCAAGCACCTCCGGCACCGCGTTGTCGTGGAGCGTGGTGGCGGTGGGAGACGCCCCCGCCGGTGAGGCATTGAAGCCCGCGGCGGTGCGCTGCGCACGAACCACTCGGGCCACGGGCTCGTCCACGATGGCGAAGGTCCGTCCGCCTCCATGACGGGCCGGCCACGCCTGGACCGCGCGGAGCGCCCGCTTCATGGCGTCAGCCGCCCCGGGGCGCTCCGCCCGGTCGGACGGGACGAGGTAGACGACGGACACGCCCTCCACGCGCCGTGGCGCGGAGGCGCTGCCGGGCAGGGCCGCCACGACCACCGCGTTGCCCTGAACCCAGCCCACCCGGGTGCCCAGCTTCACCTTGTACCAACCGGCCGGGGCCCCCGTGGCCGCCACGGCGACCACCCGCTCGCCCGGTGAGAGCGCGCGGCGCGAGGTTGAGGTGGTCCGAGGGAGCGTGCGCAGGTGCGTGGCCTGCACCACCGCCAGGGTGGCGCCGGTGGGGACCGGCACCGAGATCCCCCGCGGTGGACGGTTCCAGCACCGCGTCCTGAACGAACCCTTCATCCACCTCCAGCGCGGCAGGGCCGCATCCGGCGAGGGCCACGAGCAGCGCGACGAGCGGGCGGGAACCGGCACGTATCACGCGCGGGACACTACGCTGCCATCCTGCCGGCGCGTTCGCGGCAGGCCCTCCGGACGACACCCCCGCGGCGACAGCCGTCTCCTCAGCCCGGCAACGGCTGGAAGGGCCACGGGAAGCGGGGATGGGGGACGCGCAGGCCCCGGCCCGGCCGAAGGAAGACGGCCTCGCCCGGGCGGAGGAGCAGTGCCTGCGGCCCCCGGCCCAGGCGGGCGCGCTCGGACACCAACCGCTCGGGGAAGGGATCCGCGTCCGGGTTCTCGTCCAGGTGGCTGGCCCCCTCCACGGGAACGCCGGGGTAGCCCGGATACCGGGGGCCCATGCCCTCTCGCCAGTACCAGGGGGCCCCGCCGTCCGCACACGGCACCACGGCCTGCGCGCCCAGGAGGGCTCCCCACCGCAGCGCTTCGCGGGCGTCCGCCATCAGCCGCTGCGGCCGTGCAAGATCGTCCAGCGGCGCGTTGACCAGGTAGGGATCCAGCGTGCTGAAGGCGAAGAGCAGAGGGGGGATGCGGAACCCCCGGATGCCGGTGAAGAGCAGGTCCACGGCGCCGCCGCGCCCCACGCGCCGGAACACGGTGGACATGTCGCCCCGGACGTCGTGGCCCGCGTCTGCGGCAAACGCAGAGGAGAACGCGGGGGAGCGCACGAGCCACGTGTTCCCCTCGTTGAAGAGGCCCGGGTAGACCCCCTCACCGTCGGTGGGCTGCTCCCCGTGGAAGGGCAGGGCCGTGATCTCGGCATCACCCACGCGGGTGCTGCTCCACCAGGGCATG
>VGRA01000687.1 GCA_016875515.1 Deltaproteobacteria bacterium
GCCGCAGTGTCAGCCCCCCCGTGCGAGGGTGCTCTCATGGACCGTTTCACACCGCCCACCGCCTCCATCCGGTTCCCCAGCAGGAAACCGGTCCTCGTCCGCTACGCCTTTCCCACGGAAAAGGACGCCCGGGAATATTTCAACCGGATGAAGCGCCTCGCGGACAAGGGGCGGATCGAGGCGGTGCGGTTGGACACCGCCCGGGGCTCGGGCTCGAGGCAGGTCGGGGTGCTGCAAATGCCCTCCCCGCCCCCGGAGCCTCAGCCCTGCACCCGCTGTCCGGAATGCAAGGACTTCCAGCCGCGCATGCTGTTCCTCGGGAACGACGGAACCTGCTCGTTCTGCGTTGAGGCCCGGGAGGCGGCGGCGGCCGGGGCCAGGGGATTCCGGGGCATGTTCCGGAGCCTGAAGGAGGCCCGGGCGTTCGTGGAACACCTTCGGCGCATGGGGACCACCCACAGGGTGGACGCCCCGGTGAAGACCCACGGACCGGACCGGGAGGAGGCCTGGCATGTCACCTGGGCAGCGCGCCCCGAGAGGAAGGAACGACTGCGAGCGCGCGTGAGGCCGGCGCCGAGGGCACGCACCTCCAGGAAGGTCCGGGGAAGGTGAATATCCCCCATGGGAACTGCGTCCGTTGGTGTCGTTGAATGGCAGCACCCGGCACCCACCCGAGGACCGGGGCCTTGACAGTACAGACAACTTTGCGGTATAAAGTTGTCGTCGTTCGCAGCAAACCATCCAAGACGGAGGGAGGGACGGGCCCCGTGATCTCCGGCCAACCGGCGCTGTGCGCACGGTGGCAATGCCCGACCGATGGAGTGCCCCATGACTGGACCGAACACGTAAGGTGCTGATTTTACATGTCTCGTCGGCGCCATCCAGTACGCGCCGAGAGCATGGCCTCACCGCTGCCCCGCCCCGGGTGTCTCCCGGCAGGCCGGGCACGGCCTGGGGCACCCCGCATCAAAGGCAGTCTTCATTTCAACTCAACCCAAACATTTGGAGGCACACCCATGTCCAAGATCCCCGTCTTCTACCGTCCCGAGCAGAACGCCCCGCAGCAGGGCACCAGTCCCTCCCCGCAGAAGCCCGAGTACGTGGTGCGCTCGTGGCAGGCCCGCGGCTTCCCGCTGGAGCTCCGAAGCTTCCTGCCGGCGACCCGGGAGGAGCTGTGCCTCGTCCACGCCCCGGAGTACGTGCTCGGGGTGCTGGAGGGGGATCTCCCCAACGGGTTCGGCACCTTCAGCGAACAGGTGGCGGAGGCGCTCCCCTACACCACGGGCAGCTTCGTGGCGGCGGCGCTGCATGCCTGGCAGACGAAGGGTGTGGCGGCATCGCCCACCAGCGGCTTCCACCACGCCATCTACGCCCGGGGCGGCGGCTTCTGCACCTTCAACGGGCTGATGGTGGCCGCCTCCAGGCTGGTGCGTGCCGGCGCGCAGAAGGTGGCCATCCTGGACCTGGACGCCCACGACGGGAACGGGACGCGGGACATCCTCGGACGCCTGCCGTCCCTCGCACGGCACGTCCTCCACTACACCTACGGCGGGGACGGTGGGACGGAGCTGGACGGCGCGTCGCTGGCGGGGATGCTCGATGGGCTGCTCGCCCGGTGGAAGGCGCAGGGGGTGGAGGTGGTGCTGTACCAGGCCGGCGCGGACCCGCACGTGGATGATCCGCTCGGTGGCCACCTCACCACCGAGGACATGCGGCTGCGGGACCGGACGGTGTTCCAGGTCTGCGCACGGTTGGGGCTGCCGCTCGCCTGGAACCTCGCCGGCGGCTACCAGCAGCTGCCCGGGCTGAAGCCGGAGGTGGACTTCGACGCGGCCACCCGCCCCGTCCTGGATCTGCACGACAACACCTTTCGGGAGTGCGCCAACGCGTGGCTCCCGACCGGCGGCCGTGCGTAGCCGCAATGTCAGACCCACATGCGAGAAGGCCTTCACACACACCACCCACCCTTTCCAGGAGCCCCATGCCCCACACCCCCACCGAGCAGGCCCACGCCCTCCGCCAGGCCCTCTCCGTCCTCCGGGACGGGAGGGAGCTTCGCCCCGCCATCAGGTTGCTGACGCCCCTGGCGCGCCGGGTGCTGGGCGGGCGGGGCACGAAGCCGGAGGTGGAGTCGTTGGTCTCTGACTTCGTCAGCGCCACGGTGGGAGAGCCGGGCCGG
>VGRA01000688.1 GCA_016875515.1 Deltaproteobacteria bacterium
CCAAAGGAGGTGGGGGTGGCGCAACCGGCCACGAGCAGGGCTGACACGAGCAGCGTCGCGATGCGAAGCATGGTCTGCAGACCCTACACGACCCGGCGGATTCCTTGACACCTATCAATGGCCCCGTACAGTCCCCGCACCGCGCTCCATGCCTGTTGCACCTGCGCCGCGAGCCTTTGTAAGTGCACGGATTCACTGTATTGTCTTGAAAGGCTGCTGAACAGATGAGCACCTCCCGAACCGAGTCCACCGCCGAGGGCATGCCGGCCAGCCTGCAGGAGGAGGCGCGCCGCCGGTACCTGAACTACGCGCTCTCGGTCATCACCAGCCGCGCCCTGCCGGATGTCCGAGACGGGCTGAAGCCGGTGCAGCGCCGCATCCAGTTCGGGATGTGGAAGGACCACTCGCTCACCCACGACGCCAAGTACATGAAGTGCGCCAAGGTGGTGGGCACCATTCTGGGCAGCTACCACCCCCACGGTGACTCGGCGGTGTACGAGGCGCTGGTTCGGCTGGCTCAGGACTTCAGCCTGCGGTACCCGCTGGTGGACGGACACGGCAACTTCGGCTCCCTGGACGGGGATGCCGCCGCGGCCATGCGGTACACCGAGTGCCGGCTGGCGCGGATCTCGGACGAGCTGCTTTCGGATCTGGACAAGAAGACGGTCCACTACCGCCCCAACTACGACGGCAGCACCTTCGAGCCGGTGGTGCTGCCCACGCGGCTGCCCAACCTGTTGATGAACGGGGTGACGGGTATTGCGGTGGGGATGGCCACCAATATCCCGCCCCACCACCTGGGGGAGCTGGTGGATGCCTGCGTGGCACTGGTGGAGGACCCGAAGCTGGAGACGAAGGACCTGCTCAAGTGGGTGAAGGGGCCGGACTTCCCCACCGGGGCGCAGGTGCTCAACAGCAAGAAAGAGCTGCGGGAGATCTACGAGACGGGCCAGGGGGCGGTGCGCATCCGCGGCGAGTGGGAGTTGGAGGACCTCAAGCGCGGCGGGCAGCAGATCGTCATCACCTCCATCCCGTACACGGTGAACAAGGCCACGCTGGTCATGAAGATCGGCGAGCTGGTGCGGGAGCGGAAGCTGCCGTGGCTCACGGACGTGCGGGACGAGTCCACGGCGGAGGTCCGCGTCGTCCTGGAGGTGAAGAAGGACGCGGACCCGGACCTGGTCATGGCGTACCTGTTCAAGCACACGCCGCTGCAGACCAACTTCAACGTGAACCTCACCTGCCTGGTCCCCACGGAGAACCCGGAAGTGGGGGCGCCCCAGCGGCTGGACCTCAAGGCCATGCTGCAGCACTTTCTGGACTTCCGGTACGAGGTGACCCGGAGGCGGTTCGAGTATGACCTGGAGCAGCTGAAGAAGCGGCTGCACATCCTGGACGCGCTGGAGAAGGTCTACGACGCGCTGGACGAGATGATCCGCATCATCCGCAAGTCGGAGGGCAAGGCGGATGCGGCGGAGAAGTTGATGAAGCGCTTCGGCCTGGATGACGTCCAGGTGGACGCCATCCTGGAACTCAAGCTGTACAAGCTGGCCCGGCTGGAGATCCTGGTCATCCAGCAGGAGGCCAAGGAGAAGCGCGCCGAGGTGAAGCGCATCAGCGACATCCTCAAGGACAAGAAGAAGGTGTGGGGCTCGGTGAAGGAGGAGCTCACGGGCCTGTCGAAGCAGTACGCGGACAAGCGGCGCACCAAGATCGGCGGGGCGGGGGCGGAGGACGTGGAGATCTCCGAGGACGCCTTCATCGCGGAAGAGGACGCCCACGTGGTGCTCACGCGGGACGGGTGGATCAAGCGGATGCGGGAGGTGAAGGACCCGGCCCAGACGCGCCTGCGCGAGGGGGACGAGGTGACGGCGGTGCTGGCCGGCTCGCTCAAGAGCAACCTGGTGCTGTTCACCAACCTGGGCACCGCCTACGTCACCCGCTTCAACGACGTGCCGGCCTCCACCGGCTACGGGGACCCGGTCCAGAAGCTGTTCAAGTTCGACGACGGCGAGCGCGTGGTGGGCGCCCTGTCCCTGGATTCCCGGCTGCGGATCTCCGAGCGGATGGTGGCCTTGAGCAAGCAGGGGTTCGGCCTGCGGTTCGCGCTGGCCGCGCACGCGGAGGTCAGCACGCGGGCTGGCCGCCGCTACGCGCGCCCGGGCGGGGACGAC
>VGRA01000689.1 GCA_016875515.1 Deltaproteobacteria bacterium
CATGGGGACAGCTCGCGGGGCAGACGTCGCTGGGGGAGCCGCCGAAGCAGCGGGGAATGCCGGACGAGTCCAGCTGGCAGCCCTCCTTGCGGTCATCACAGCAGTTCTGGCTGACCTTCACCTTTCCGCCGTCCGGGAAGACCGGCGCGCCGCAGATGTTCCCCGCGCCGCTGCAGGACTGGTCATCGCCGCAGCGGCCGTTGATGCAGAGCACCGAGCCGTTGGGGGTGACGCCTCCGCCACAGCAGTCGCTGTCCTCGCTGCTGCTGTCCCCCGTCAGGTGGCACCCTCCCGCAGGCAGGCACACCGTCGCGCCACTGCCCGGATCCGCGCAGACGCGGCTGCAGCAGGTCGAGCCACCTGAGCAGGGGTTGCCTCCCTGGAGGCACCCTCCCCCGCCGCCGGTGATGAAGGGGCAGACGCCTGCCGTTCCGTCATTGCGGCTGCAGGCCCGTCCGCAGCAGTCTGCGTCTGCGAAGCAGAGGTCGCCGTCGTGGCCTGGCACGAGAACGCAGGGGCGCACTGCCCGTCGATGCAGTTGCTGGGACAGCACCCCGCCCCCGACGCACATGCCTGGTAGAGGGTTCCGCACGTGGCGCCCGAGACCGCCACGCGCTGCCCCGCGCTGCACGTCGCGGAGCAGCAGTCGGTCTCGGCGAGACTCCCCTGGCCGTTGAGCGCACAGCTGACCAGCCCGCACATGCCGTTGGAGCAGGTGCGGTGCAGCAGTCCACCGCGGATGCGCAGCGCTCACCCGGCCCCCTGCATGCCACCCGCTCGCTGCAGGTTCCGCCCACGCAGAGGCTGCCGGCGCAGCACTCGGGCCCATTGACCGCATCACACGCCCAGGACGGCAGGGCACACGGGGGGCCAGTCCCTGCGTCCGCTCCGGCGTCCGGTACACCCCACCCTCCCGCATCCACCGGAGGCGGCCCGGCGTCCGGCACGCCTACACCTGCGTCCGGCGGATCCACCGGGCCCGCGTCCGGCGGCTCGCCCATGCCTGCGCCCCGCGGCCCGGCCATGCCGGAGTCCGGGGGATCACCGGCATCGGGCGTGGGTGGGCTTCCAGCGTCCAGTCCAGGAGGGGCCCCCGCATCGGGCGGCTCGACGCCCGCATCTGGAGGGAGGCCGGCGTCTGCCGGATGACCGGCGTCCGACGCGGTGCCACCGTCCGGGTCCACACCTCCATCAGGAGCGCTGCCCGCATCCGGCGTCACCCCGGCGTCCGGCGAGGCCATTCCCGCGTCCGGCGGTGTGCCCGCGGCGGTGATCCCATTCCCGGCGTCCAATTCGCCTGCATCCGGCTCGGGCTGGCTGATCCAGATGGCCGCCCCCGGATCCCAGACGTTCCCCCGGGAGGGCGCCTGGCCCGGCGAGCAGCGGACCTGCGGCCGCTCCCACGGCTGCCCTTCGTGCTCCGTGCGCCGGGTGCTGACCCCCAGGCGCGAATCTCCGCATTCGCACCCACCGAGCGCGAGCGCGGCAAGCAGAAAGGAGATCAAGAGGGGTTGACAGCGGCGAAACATCCAACCGCCAGCACGCTCGGCGGCTGGCCGGATGTCACGGGCCGGAACGCGGCGCGGTACGCCTGACGGTCACGGCGACGGCGGGCAGATCTGCGTCCTCGAGGCACCGGACGTCCAGGAGCAGCTGGCCGTCCACCACCCGCCCCACGACCGGGAGCGCCTCGGCGCGGAGCCTGTCCTGCCAACCCTCGGGAGCTCTGGCTGGCACGGCGACCGCCCACGAGACCGGACGGGCCAGGGGCATGGCACCGCCGCCCACCTGGCCCTCCACGGCGAGGGTGCGCGCCTCCTCCAGTCCTTCCGCCAGGAGCAACGCCTTGAGCGCCTCCGCCCGTTGCTCGAGCAACGCTTCGTCCACCTGCAGGAGCGCGCGGGCGGGGATCTCCCCTTCCCGGCCATCCCGGTACAGTCCGAGCGTGGCCTCCAGCGCTGCCACGGTCAGCTTGTCCACGCGCAACGCCCGGTTGAGCGGGTGGGCGCGCACGCGGGAGATGAGCTCGGCCCGCCCCACGATGATGCCCGCCTGGGGACCGCCGAGGAGCTTGTCCCCGCTGAAGGCCACGAGGTCCACCCCCGCCTCCACGGACTGCCGGACGGTGGCCTCCGGCGGGAGCCCCTCTCCCTCGATTGGGGCGAGGTTGCCG
>VGRA01000690.1 GCA_016875515.1 Deltaproteobacteria bacterium
CGGACGCGAAGGTCCTCAGGCCCGATGGGGACATCGTGGCGCTCGCGAGGGAATGGCTCCCGGACGCACGCCAGACTCTCCAGGCCCGTTTCCTGGAGAAGCTCGAGGCCCGCCGCCGAGAGATTGAATCCGATCTCCCCCCCGCGGTGCGTGCGGAAGGGGTGTGGTGGAAGCCTGTCCCTTCGTGAGACGTCGCGGGATTCCTCAGTTCACCTCTGCGAGGGAACTGGCGCCACCGCCGTCCCGCCCTTCAGCTTCACCACCTGGCCGGCGATGGTCACCGACGCCGGCGGCGGGAAGACGAAGAAGTTGGCGCCGAATACTCGGGCCCCGGGGCGTACTGGGTAAGCTGGTAGCGCACGCGCACGCGCACCGCGCCGTCTCCGCCCGCCTCCTTGATAACGGGGATGAGGGCCTGCTTGAAGCCGGCCTCGAGGTCCGTGCCCATCACGTCGAGGCTGCCGAACAGCAGCACCCCGAGATGGGCGCGGGACGTCAGCCCTCCCCCGTCCCGTGGCACTTCTTGTACTTCTTCCCGCTCCCGCACGGGCAGGGATCGTTGCGGCCCACGCGGGGGCCTTCGCGGGTGGAGGGCGCCTGCGGTCCGCCGCGCGTCATCACCGCGCCCGGCGGCGGGGCGCGCTGCCCCTGCGTCTCCACCTTCACCCGCACCATGCCGTCCGCGTCCCCGCGGCCCACCAACTGCGCGCGGCGCTGCTGCTCGGCCAGCTGGCGCGCCAGCCGCGTGGCCTCCTCCGCCGCCGCCTTGGGCTGCAGGCGCATCACCTGGGACACGAACTGCCCCTTGATGGCCGCGAGCATCCGCACGAAGCCCGCGTACCCTTCCCGCTTGTACTCCTGCTTCGGGTCCTTCTGCCCGTAGCCGCGCAGGCCAATGCCCTGCCGCAGGTGGTCCATCCCCAGCAGGTGGTCCTTCCAGAGCTGGTCAATGGTGGACAGGTAGCGCACCTGGCAGAAGCGGTGGAAGTCGTCCCCGTACTCGGACTCGCGCTCGCGGTAGATGCGGTCCACCACGTGGAAGACCTGCTCCTGCACCTCTTCCCGGTTGCCCGCGTTGGCGAACGACATGTCCACGTTGAAGGACGCCTTCACCGCCTTCTCGAAGCCGGCCACGTCCCAGGCCGCCGGGTTGCTCGCGGCGAGCGTGGTGTCGGTCATGGAGATGATGGTGTCCTCCACCGCGTCCAGCACCAGCTCGCGGAAGTCCGCCCACGCCACCACCTTCTCCGAGCGCACCTTCTTCTTCGTGCGCGGATCCTCGTCCCACTCCACCAGCGGGATGCCGGCGCCCGCGGCCAGCACCTGCCGGCGCAGCTTGTAGATGGTGCGCCGCTGCTGGTTCATCACGTCGTCGTATTCCAGCAGGTTCTTGCGGATGTCGAAGTTGTGGCCCTCCACCCGCCGCTGCGCGTTCTCGATGGCGCGGCTGAGCAGCGAGTGCTCGATGACCTCGCCCTCCTCCATGCCCAGCGTCTGCATCAGCCCCTGGATGCGCTCCGCGCCGAAGATGCGCATGAGGTCATCTTCCAGAGACAGGTAGAACTTGCTGACGCCCGCGTCACCCTGGCGGCCGGCGCGGCCGCGCAGCTGGTTGTCGATGCGGCGGCTCTCGTGCCGCTCGGTGCCCAGGATGAACAGACCGCCCAGCTCCCGCACCTTCTCGCGCTCCTTCACCGTCAGCGCCTTGGCCCGGGCGAGCGTCTCCTCTTGCTTCGCCCTCCACGCGGCAAGCGCCTGCTCGTAGCCGGTGAGATCAACGGGCTGGCCCTCCACCTGCGGCGCGTCCGGCGGCTCGGGCTCGGGGCCCAGCTCCGCCCGCGCCAGCGCCTCCGCGTTGCCGCCGAGCAGGATGTCCGTGCCGCGGCCCGCCATGTTGGTGGCAATGGTGACCGCGCCCCTGCGGCCCGCCTGCGCCACGATGTCCGCCTCGCGCGCGTGCTGCTTGGCGTTCAGCACGTTGTGCGGCACGCCCCGCTTCTTGAGCACCTGGCTGAGCGCCTCGCTCTTGGCAATGGAGACCGTGCCCACCAGCACCGGCTGCCCGCGCTTGTGGAGGTCTTCAATCTCCTTCGCCACCGCGTCAAACTTCTCGCGCTCGATGCGGTACACCACGTCGTCCATGTCCTTGCGGACCATGGGCCGGTTGGTG
>VGRA01000691.1 GCA_016875515.1 Deltaproteobacteria bacterium
TTCTCGAAGGAGGGCTGCGGGGTGCCGGTCTGGTCGTCCCGGAACGTCACGCGGTTCTCGTCACGCGTGTAATAGAGCTCACCGATACCGGCGACGGTCTCCGACAGGTCCCACCGGAAGGTCGTCTTGGCGGAGAAGACGGGCATGGCTGCCTGCCCTTCGGGCAGGATGGAGACCAGGTTGACGTCCCGCAGCACCACCGTGCGCTTGCCGGTGAAGACGTCCGGCGGGTTGTTGCCGCCGAGGAAGCTGTTGGAGGCGGTGAAGCTGGCGGGCTGCTGCACGCCGAGGATGACGCCCGGGGTGAAATGCAGCTTCGGGAAGTGGTAGTCCACGCCACCGGCGATGAACACCTCCGGCTGCAGCGTGGTGCCGTTGGGGAAGTCCCGGTAGGGCGGGAAGCCGGGGACCTCGTTCTGGATGAACGAGAGCGTCCTGTAGAGGCCCACCAGGTTGGCGCGCCAGTAGTCCTTCTTCAGCCGCCCCTGCAGTGCGGCGGCCTGCGCGGTCTGCGCGCGCGTCTGGCCGAACACGTCCGGGTTGACCAGCGTCTGGGCCAGGTGGCTCGCCTCGAGCGAGACCTGCCACGCCACCGGGCCGTCCGGATCATAGGTCTCCGGCTTGAAGAGCCGCTGGTAGAGCTCCGGGTCGTTCTTGTACAGCGTGAGATCAATGGAGGTGCCCACCGGAATGCCCTGGTGCACCACCAGCTGCGCGGAGGCGCCCGCCGCGTTCACCGGCGCCTCAATCCCCTGGATGGCCAGCTCCGGCACCACGCCCTTCTGGAAGTAGCCGCCGCTCACGTCCAGGCGGACGTTCTTGTGCAGGTCGATGCCCGCGCCGGCCAGGCCCGCGTAGTTGGTGGCCAGCTCGCGCGAGAGGTTGTTGAAGATGAGCGCCGTCTTGGCGCCCACGAACGCGTACCAGCCGCGGTCCGAGTCGATCTGCCGGTTCACCTGCAGCTTGGCCCCGGGCACGCCGTTGGCCAGGCCCAGCGGGGTGAAGGCGCCGTTGCCGCCCCAGGTGATGCGGAAGGCGTAGCCCAGGCGGAAGCGGTCCGCGGAGACCGGGAAGCCGGTGAAGGAGATGTTGTCCTTCTCCCCCCAGCCCTGCGGCCGGTACACCAGCCGGATGTAGGAGCTGTTGTCCCGCAGCGCGATGCTGCCGTCCGAGCGCTCCAGCAGGTTGACGGTGAGCGCCGCCTCGGTCGTGAGCCCCTCGAAGAAGCCGGGGATGTTCTTGTACAGCGTCAGGTTGGACAGCGTCTCGAAGCCGGAGAAGCGCGTGTTGACGTTGTCGTAGAACTGGTTGTTCTGCTGGCCCGCGCCGAAACGGGCGTTGGGGCTGCTCGGCGTGGTCTCGCCTTCCCGGGCGAGGATGTTGTCATCCGTGAAGGCGAAGCTGAGGCGGGTGTCGATCCAGTCCCCGGCCGAGGCGGGCGTGGCGCCCAGCAGGGCGAGCGCGGTCACGGTGGCGGCAGTGCGGTTCAAGGTGCTCTCCAGAAAGCTGTTACAGGTTCTGGCCGGCCCCGGCGGGGCAGGCCTTGAGGGGGCGGGGGCAGGACAGTCCGGGCCCCGGGTGGCAGCAGAGATCATCCGCGTCCCGCGGCAGGACGGCCCAGCGCGGACGGCCGGGCTGCAGCTGGCGGAGGTGGCCCACCACGTCGAACGTGGCGGCGCGCAGCAGGCGGCACTGCTCTGCCTTGTCCGCGTCCGGCGAGGCGGGATCGCAGTCCGGCTCGAGGTCCGGGATGGCGTCCCGGGTGGCCAGGCTGACGCGCGTCTCCGGCGAGGCGCCCACCGCGCAGCTGGCCGCGGACTCGCTGGCGAACGCCACCTGGGCGGTGTTGGCCGGGACGTAGGCGAGCGCGGGGACGTTGGGCTGCAAGGACGTTCCAGAAGCACCCACCGTGGCGCCGAAGGCGAACCGCGCCTCCGCCGTGCAGGTGACGGCCACGAGCGTGCCCTCGGCCCAGGCGGCCGCGGCCACCGCGTTGCCGCCGGCCGGCACAATGACGGACACCTGCTTCTGGGGCAGGGAGGGATCCAGCCCTGCGGCGGCCGGCCCGGGCGGGGCGAGCACCACCACGTACTGGCCGTAGGTGTCGTAGGTGGTGCGCTCGGCGCACAGCTTGCCGGCGAACGGCCCCTGTCCGGTGACGC
>VGRA01000692.1 GCA_016875515.1 Deltaproteobacteria bacterium
CCTCCACTTTCTTCATGGCGCCGGCCTCGGGGGCCTTGCCCGGGTGCTTGCTGCCGGCGAGCAGCAGCAGCCCCGCGGCGAGGGGGAGCAGGGGGGAAACAGGTGTCATGGGGCGTCTTTCCCGGAGGTCATCCGGTCGTTGAGGTTCTGGAAGATCCGGAGCAACCGGCCGCGGGCCTGGGCGTCCAGGGCCTTCATGAGCCGCTCGAGGTGCGAGAGCACCCGGGCGTGCATGCGCTCGAACTCCGTGCGGCCCGTGCCGGTCAGCTGGACGTGGACCACCCGGCGGTTCTCTGCGTCGCGGATCCGCTCCACCATGCCGCTGCCCTCGAGCCGGTCCACCACCCCGGTGAAGGTCTTCTCCGTCACCCCCAGCAGCTTGGCCAGCTGCCCCACGCTCATGGCCCCGTTCAGCCCCAGCCAGCCCATGGCGTGGATCTGGGGAGGGGTGAAGCCGTGCTCCTCGGTCAGCTCCGCCAGCGGATCCCGCAGGGACCGGCGCCGGCCCACGGACACGATGAGGCCGTGGAGGGCCTCGGCGGCGGCGCGCGGAGGCAGGGGTGGGGCATCCGGTGGGATGTGCCGCATTGCGGACTGTCTGTTACGTGCCCGCCCGAGCGCCTGTAACCACGAATGTAAAAAAGGGGAGGTTTTACCCGGCGGTGCCGGTTGCCCCGGCCCTGGAGAGCCGCTGGGCCTGGGCGCGGACCACCGCGGAGGGATCTCGCTGACCCCGGGAAACCGCCAGCTCGGCCTGCTCCCCGTCCAGCGTCACGGTGGCCAGCAGCGCCAGCTCCCGAACGTAGGGGACCTCGTCGTCGGACAGCTCGCGCAGCGCGGCAGACACCTGCCCCAACCCGCTCTCCCGGGCGAACCAGGCGGCGCACGCCCGTACCCACGGGGACTCGTAGCGGCACAGGGTGACCACCAGCCCGTCCGGCGGATCGTTCGGGGCGGGGAAGTTCTCGGCGGCGGCGCGCAGCTTGGCGTCCCGCGGCGAGTCGTCCAGCAGCGGCAGCAGCCTGCGCCGGGTGTGCCGGTCCAGCAGGTTGTCCAGCAGCTCCACTGCGTTGACGCGCTTGCGCAGCGCGTCCGTGGCCCCGGCGTCCCGGATGCCGGTCCAGATCCGCTCCATGTCCGCGTCCGGGTACAGCACCGCGAGCAACAGGAAGATCCGCTCCTCGGTGGCCAGCACGTCCTCCGCGAGCGCCCCGCCCAGCATGGCCGTGGCCGCCTGCTGCCCGGACCGCGGGGTGGTGCTGTCCGTCACCGTGGCGCTCCCCAGCCGGAGCAACTCCGCCGCCCACAGCGAGCCATAGGCGTGGGCGAGCTCCCGCCCCAGCGCCTCCTGGATCAGGGCGCGGTTGACCGGCAGCCCCCGCTGGTTCCGGGTGCAGCGCACGAGCGCCCGGTACAACCGCGCGCGCAGTTCCTCGTCGTGCTCGTCCAGGTGGCGGAGGATCACCTCCGCCGCGCTGGCCGTGCCCAGCCGCCCCAGGACCCGCGCCGCCCCCCGCCGCACCGCCGGGTGCTCCGCCCGGTTGGCCAGCACCCGCGCCAGGGTGGGGACCAGCGGCTCGCCATAGGCGCACAGCGCCTCCACCGCCTCGCGCGCAGTCTCGTAGGACCTCAGCCGCTGCACCAGCGGCTGGACGAACTCCTGCGCCTGCAGCACCCCGGCGGTGTGCACCGCCTCGCGCCGCACGCGGGCGTCCCGGTCGTTCATCAGCTCCAGGACCGGCTGGTAGAAGTTCCTCACCCCAATGGCACCCAGCACCTTCGCCGCGTGCTGGCGCATGGCCGCGTCCGGGTGAGCAATGAGCCCCTTGAGTGCCTCGGCTGCCACCAGCACCCCGTCCAGCCCGCCGTAGCGGATCATCCCCACCACCGCCGCCGCGCGGATCCCCGGGTCCCCGTCCTGCAGGTACATCCGCACCGAGCGCACCGCCCGGTCCCGCCCCATGGCGCAGAACGCGTCAATGGCCCGGGCGCGGACGCGCGGATCCTGGTCCTCGAACTTGCGGAAGATGGAGTTGGCGAAGCGCAGGGTCTGCCGGTGGGCGTAGTAGTCCAGCGCGCGCAGGCGGATCTCCGGCAGGGGGTGATCCAGCAGCCGCTCCACCTTCAAGTCCAGGTCCAGGTCGTCCAGCTGCGGCAGCAGC
>VGRA01000693.1 GCA_016875515.1 Deltaproteobacteria bacterium
GCCCGTGGAGAAGCCGGCCGAGAAGCAGGTGCCGCCCGCCCCGCCGGCCGGCAAGCCCACCGACAAGAGCGAGGCCATGGTGGCCCGCGCAGCGCTCCAGGCCGCGTTTGACGCCGTCAAGCCCGCGGCCGCGCTGCCGGAAGAGGCCGTGGCAGGCGGCGTGTACTCCGTCCAGGTGAAGTCCACGCAGGAGCGCGAGGACGCCAACCGCTTCGCGGCCCGCCTTCGGGACCGTGGCTACGCGCCGTACGTCCAGACGGTGGATCTGCCGGGCCGGGGCACCTGGTACCGCGTGCGCGTGGGCAACTTCGAGACCCGCGAAGCGGCCCAGCGTTACCTGGTTGATTTCAAGCGCGAGACGAAGATCGACGCGATCGTCACGGGCGGGAAGTAGCCGCCGCGGCCGTCAGCCGTTGGCCGGCTGCGGCGGGCGGAGCCAGCGGTCCACGGTGCCGTCGCCGTTGGTGTCTTCTCCCACGCGGTCCACCTGGTCGTTCTCCCAGTACTCCCAGTAGTCGACCTTGCCGTCGTTGTTGGTGTCCCGCTCCTTGCGCGTGATCTTCCCTTTCTCGAAGTAGACCCACGTGTTGGCTCGCCCTGTGTAACCCACGTCGCGCTCCTTTCGGATGAGCGTGCCCTTCTCGTAGACGTTGGTCTGGTCCACCCGCCCGTCGAAGTCCAGGTCCAGCCGCTCGAACTGGATCCGCTCCTCCTCGTCGTACTGGCGCGCGACGTCCACCTTTCCGTCCCAGTTCAGGTCCATCTCCTTGCGGACCAGCCGGTCGAAGTCCCGGCCGTCCTCCGTCTTGGCGGCCACGGTGTAGACGAAGACGTCGGGCTGCTGGTCCCGGTTGAGATCGAACTCCGTCAGCTTCTCGTCCCCCTTCTTCGTCTGGCGGATCCCGGCCGAGAAGGTCTCGTCCTCGGCCTGGATGGGGGCCGCGTCCTTCTGTGCCGCCTGCTTGTTGAAAAGGCTGCAGCCCGAGCTGGTCAGCAGGGCTGCGAGGACGAGGGAGCGGGGGGGCAGGGGCATGGCAGTCCGGGGCGCTTTTTTGACCGTCCCGTAGGGACGGCATACCGTTTTTACACCGATGGCTCGGAGAAAAATCAGCACAACAATCTACATCACTCCCGAGCAGGACGAGCTGCTCAAACTGCTGAACCAGAAGACCCGGGTTCCGGTGGCAGAGTACATCCGGCAGGGGATTGACCTGGTGCTGGAGAAGTACAAGTCCGCACTCCCGGGCCAGACCTCCTTCGACGACCTTCGCTGAATTCGCCTATGCACCCCCGCAACATGGCACGAACTTTCTCGGGCGCCCGGGTGGCAGTGCTCGGCGGCAACGGCTTCGTGGGGTCCCATCTGTGCGAGCGGCTGCTGGCAGACGGCGCGGCGCGGGTGGTCTCGGTGGACAACAACCTCACCGGGCGTGACGAGAACGTCGCGCACCTGCGTGGGAGGCCCGGCTTCGAGGTGCTCCACCACGACATCACCTCGCCCATCCCGCTGCGGGGGCCGCTGGACGCCGTCTTCAACTTGGCCTCGCCGGCCTCGCCCATTGACTACGCGCAGCTCCCGTTCGAGACGCTGAGGGTGGGGAGCGCGGGAACGGAGAACGGGCTGGAGCTGGCCCGCCAGCACGGCGCCGTCTTCCTGCAGGCCTCCACGTCCGAGATCTACGGCGACCCGCTCGTGCATCCCCAGCGCGAGGACTACCTGGGCAACGTGGACTGCACCGGGCCGCGCGCCGTCTACGACGAGTCCAAGCGCTACGCCGAGGCCCTGGTGTGCGCTGCGCGCCGCAGCCGCGGGCAGCAGGTGCGAATCGTCCGGATCTTCAACACCTACGGGCCCCGGATGCGCCTGGACGACGGGCGGGTGGTGCCCGCCTTCATCGGGCAGGCGCTCGCGGGCGAGGACTTCACCGTCTTCGGGGACGGCACCCAGACTCGCTCGTTCTGTTACGTGGATGACCTCGTGGACGGCATCTGCCGGCTCGCCCTGTCGGACGTGCAGGACCCGGTCAACGTGGGCAACCCGCGCGAGATGACCGTCCTGGCCTTCGCCGAGGCGGTGCGGGCGGCGGCCGGGGGGGGCGGCAAGGTGGTCTTCCGGCCCATGCCCCAGGGGGATCCCAAGCAGCGGCGGCCGGACA
>VGRA01000694.1 GCA_016875515.1 Deltaproteobacteria bacterium
CGGAGGACCTGCCCGTGGCGGAGGCCCGCGCGCTGTTGGGCCCGGGGCGGCTGCTCGGGGCCACCGTCCGCTCGCTGGAGGACATCCACCGGGTGCAGGCGGCAGGTGCCGACCACGTGGGGCTGGGCCCCCTCTTCGCCACCCGGACCAAGGCCGTGGACGCGCCGCCGCTGGGGCTTGCGGGGCTGGCCCGGGTGTGCGCGGCCAGCCCCCTGCCGGTGGTGGCCATTGGCGGCATCTCCGCGGACAACATCCGGGAGGTGGCCCGTGCCGGGGCCACCTGCGCCGCGGTGGCGTCCGCGCCCTTTGCCCACGGGGAAACACCTGCCCGGGTGGCGGCGGCCGTCCGGGCGCTCGCAGCGGATGTCGACAACGGGCGCGCTTTGCGTAGCCTCTGACGCCGTGAGCTTCCGTCCTCCTCAAAACACCACCGGTTCCAACCGCCCCTACCACGGCCCGCCGCGCAAGCCGCTCGTGGGCATCACCCCCGACGGCACCCTCCGTCCGGATGGCTCGCTGCAGCTGGAGCTGAAGGGCTGCTACGCGGACGCCGTGGCCCGCGCCGGCGGCCTGCCCGTCGTCCTCCCCTGGACGGAGGACCGCTCCGTCCTGGAGGGCTACCTCGACCGCGTCTCCGCCGTGGTCGTCACGGGTGGCGCGTTCGACGTCCCGCCCGAGGCCTACGGGCAGGTGGCGCGCGAGGGGCTGGGGACGCTCAAGCCGGGGCGTACCGCCTTCGAGTCGGCGCTCTTGCAGGAGGCGCTCAAGCGCGGCCTGCCGGTGCTGGGCATCTGCGGCGGCATGCAGCTGCTCAACGTGGTGCTGGGCGGCACCCTGCACCAGGACATCCTCCGCGAGGTGCCCCGCGCGCGGGACCACGAGCAGAAGCACGACAAGGCCCAGCCCGCCCACCCGGTGGACGTGAAGGAGGGCACGCAGCTGGCCGAGTGCGTGGGCAAGGGGCAGCTGATGGTCAACTCCACGCACCACCAGGCGGTGGCGCAGGTGGGGCAGAACGTCGTGGTGTCCGCGGTGGCCCCGGACGGGGTGGTGGAGGGCATCGAGTCCACCGCCCACCCGTTCGCCGTGGGCGTGCAGTGGCACCCCGAGACGCTGGTGCAGTCCATGCCCGCCCACCTCGGCGTTTACAAGGCCCTGGTGGTGAGGGCCCGGGACATGCGGCGGTGAGCGGCGCCCCGCAGCGCCGCCGCGCAACGGTGGCCCGCCCCCGCGTGCTGTGCGCCGCCGGGCTGGACCCTTCCGGACGGGCGGGGCTGCTGGCGGACGTGGAGACGGTGCGCGCGCTGGACGGCGTGCCGCTGGGGGTGGCCACCGCGCTGACGGCCCAAGGAGAGGGGACGTTCGACCTGTGGCCCACCCCCGCGCGCACGCTGCAGTCACAGGTGGCGGCCCTGCTGGAACTCGGCCGCCCGCACGCGGTGAAGTTCGGCATGCTGCCCGGGCCGGCCGCGTTGTACGCCCTTGCGAATGCGCTGCCGGACCGGGTGCCGTGGGTGGTGGACCCGGTGGTGGCCACCTCCCGCGGGCAGCTGCTCTCCCGGGTGCGTCCGGACGACGTCTTCGCCCTGGCCGGGGCCCGCTCGGCGCTCACCCCCAACGTCATGGAGTGCGCGTGGCTGACGGGGGAGTCTCCCGCGCAGTCCGGGGCGCAGCTGGCGGCGCAGGCCGCCATGCTGGTGGCGCGCGGCTTTGGGCTGGTGGTGGCCAAGGGGGGGCACCTCCCCGGCCGCCCGGTGGACGCGGTGTGCACGCCCAGGGGCGTCGAGCTCCTCCCGCACCCGCGCCTGCGCCGGTCCGGCTCCGTCCGGGGGACGGGCTGCCGGTTCGCCAGCGCGCTGGCGGTGGCGCTGGCCCGGGGTGAGTCGCCCGTGGGCGCCGCCCGACGGGCCCAGCAGTATGTGGTGGGACACCTGCGCGGGGTATAAGCGCGCCCCACGGGGGCGCCCGGCTGGAGCACCGGTTGCGCTGGGGGCGCCCCTCCCCGAGGAGCCGTTCATGCGCCGGTCGCTGCAGTCATCCCTGGTGTCGCTGGTCATCGCCTTCGCGCTGTCCGCGTGCAGCCTCCTCCCCCGCGGGGACGGGGTGCCGGACGGGGGGACGGACGGCGGTGGCGGCGGCGGCGGCGGGG
>VGRA01000695.1 GCA_016875515.1 Deltaproteobacteria bacterium
GGGGGCGCGGGGTCGTGAAGGGGTGGCCTCGGTGACCTCGGCTTCCCCGCGCGCCTCGGCGCGGGCCCGCTGCTCAGCGCGGATCTCCTCCGCGGACTCCTCCCGGTAGCTGAAGTGGAAGAGCCGCTTCACCACCAGCGTGGCGTAGCTGCCCGGGGGCAGGGTGAAGGCCACGTTGAGCTTCTGGTACCCCGCGTTCAGCTCGTCCCGCTGCACGCGGCCGAGCACCAGCTTGTGCGGCTGGACCAGCAGCGGGCGCGGCTCGTGCTTGAAGAAGAGCAGCTTGCGCGCCTCGGGGATGACCAGCTGGGAGAGGGTGAGCTTTTCGCGCCCCAGCACCCAGCGCACTGCCTCCTCCACCCGCGGATCGTCGAACGTGCTGTCCGGGCCCAGCAGGGGGAAGCTGGCGGTGCGCATCCAGTCCAGCACCTCGCGCGGCGCCTCGCGGTGGAACAGCAGGGTTCCAGCCTGGTACGGCATGGGGAAGAGCGCCTCGCGCGGCAGCAGCAACTGGAGCAGCCGGCGCACCCCCTCGTTCCAGAGGTAGCTCTGGTAGGTGAAGAGCAGCATCGCGCGGTGGCTCGCGTCGATCTGCAGGAAGGCGCGTACGAAGTTGGTGGGCTCCTCGCGCAGCACGTGGATGATGCGCGCGTACTTCTTGCTGGCCTCGAACGGGACGCGGTTGGTCCACTGGCCCCAGTTCTTGCGCCAGAAGAGCTTCACCCGGGCGTCGTCCGAGCGGTCCAGGGGGCTGGGCTGCGCCATGTAGTTGCGCAGCGCGGTCTCGAAGTCCCCGCGCAGCAGATCCTTGGCGATGAAGCCCTGCCCGTGCTTGAGGCTGCCGAAGCGCTGGCTGTCGAAGTAGTTCACCACGCCCAGGCGGGACACCTCGGCCGCGGCCTGGTTGAGCTCCGCGAGTTCCTCCGGGCGAACCGCTCGCACGGTGACGGAGAAGCGGTTGGAGGTGATGTTCTCCGCGGAGAGGGGACGGTCCGTCCGGCCGAGGAGCTTCAGCCGCAGGTCCTCGTCCTGCATGTCCACGTCCGCGCCCTCAACGGCGATGATCTGCTCGGTGCGCCCCTGCTTGTCCTTGAGGCCGCAGTGGCTGATGGTGCCCGGCTTGAGCCCGAAGGCCTCGCGGATCCGGTCCACCGCGTCGAACGTGGAGAGCTTCTGCTTGTCCATGAGGTAGACGCGGAAGCGGCCCCCCGGGACCTCGTCGAAGCGGTAGGATTCCTTGACGGAGAAGTCTTCCGGTCTCTGCTTGATGCGCACGCGGTGACTCTTAGCAGCTTTCCCGGGGCGGTCCCTGAAATGCTCTCCATGCGTCCGCTCGCCGTGCTTGCCGCCGCCGCCTCGCTGTTCGCCTCCGGCTGTGCCACCCACCTGGCCACGCTGCAGACGGCCCGCCCGGTCCAGCGCGGCAAGGTGCAGGTGACCGGCGGGACCGGGGCGTACCTGAACGTGGGCCCGTGGGTGAAGGTCATCTCCGAGGCCTCGGCGGAGGCGGAGAAGGTCCGCAAGGCAATCGCGGCGGGAGAGAGCTACGCGCTCTCCCCGGAGTCCCAGAAGCAGTTGCTGCTGGCGGGGGTGGCGCTGGCAGCGCTCGCCCCGGGGGTGTCCACGGAACTGCAGGTGCGGACCGGCGTGTTGCCCGAGGACCTGGACGTGGGGGTGCGCGTGACGGGCAACAGCGTCCGCGGGGACGGGCGGTACCGGCTGTACCATGCGGGGGAGGCGGGCGAGGGCTGGCTGGCGCGGCAGTCCCTGGACGTTGCGCTGGGGCTGGGGGTGACGCGGCACTTCTTCTCCAACCCGCTCTTCACCGCGCTGCGGGAGATCTCCGTGGACGGCTTCTCCCGGTGGGACGTGGACGTGCCGCTGACGGTGAGCGCCGAGTACGGGAAGGTGTTCAAGGTCTACGGGACCGCCCGCTACCTCTACAGCCACACCTGGATGGATCCCACCGTGGTGGAGGTGGGCCGGAGGGTGGCGGAGCTGACCGGGACGCCGGGCGGCGTCCCCGCCGAGGTGCCCATGCACTACGCGGGGCTGACGGGCGGTGCCGCGGTGGGGTACGGCCCGCTGCACCTCTTCTTCGAACTGACGGCGGGCTACACCACCTGCACGCCTGAGATCTTCGGCAT
>VGRA01000696.1 GCA_016875515.1 Deltaproteobacteria bacterium
CGCCGCCGTGGGGCTCTTTGACGAGGGGGGGCGGCGCTTCGTCGCGGCCGTCTCGAAGGGAGAGGACGGCCCGGTGCTCCGGCGGTTCGAGGCCCCCGCGGTGGTGGTGGCCACTGGCGGCTACCCGGCGCTGCTGCCGTTCGAGAACAACGATCTCCCGGGCGTCTACGCCGGCGCGGCGGTGGCCGTGTTGCTGCGGCGGCACGGCATCCGCGTGGGGGACACCGTGGCCTGCGTGGGCGAGGGGCCGGGGCTGCACCTGCTGGCACGCGCGCTCCGGGAGGCCGGGGCGGAGGTGCCGCTGGTCCTCCAGCTCTCCGGCGAGTTGCCGCCGGACGCGTTGCCCACTGCGCGGGTGGGGACGCCCCAGCGCGCCTCGGGGCTGCACCACGTCAAGGCCCTGCGGTTCAGCGCCGGGGGCGTGGAGGACCGCGTGGCGTGTGACGCGGTGGCCGTGGTGCTGCCCCCCTCCCCTGCGCTGGAGCTGGCGCGGCAGGGCGGCGCACAGGTGCAGTTCCTGGAGGCATGGAACGTCTTTGCGGTCCAGGCCGCACCGGATGGCGCCACGGGGGTGCCCGGCCTGTACGCGGCGGGCCACGTCACCGGCCCCATGACCGCGGCGGAGGCCTTGTCCGCCGGCGCGCGCGCAGGGAAGGCCGCGGCCGAGTGGCTCCGCACCCGGGAGGCCGCATGAGCAAGGCGCTCGTCTGTCCCTGCGGGGACGTCACGGTGGAGGACATCCACCACGCGGAGGACCGCGGCTGCGCAGCGGAGGCGCCGCGAATCGCCGCCTGCTCTCAGCGGCCCAGCCAAGCGGGATGGGCGCGCACGGGACAGGCCAAGGCCGAGTGGCTCCGCACCCGGGAGGCCGCATGAGCAAGGCGCTCGTCTGTCCCTGCGGGGACGTCACGGTGGAGGATCTCCACGACACGCTGTACCTCGGCTTCGCAGCGAAGCCGCCCACGGAGGGGACGCTCGCGGGGCAGGCCGCGGCCAGGGGGCTCCGCACCCGGGAGGCCGCATGAGCAAGGCGCTCGTCTGTCCCTGCGAGGACGTCACGGTGGAGGACATCCACCACGCGGTGGACCGCGGCTTCACGGACGTGGAGTCGGTGAAGCGGTTCACCGGCTTCGGTACCGGGATGTGCCAGGGCAAGCAGTGCCTGGCCGCCTGCGCCCGGGTGCTCGCGGCGCGCAAGGAGGTGAAGCAGGCGGCACTGGCCCCCTTCACCCCGCGCACGCCGGTCTCTCCCACGGAGCTGGCCACGCTGGCCACCGCCACGGTCTCCGCGGGCGCGGTGGAGGGCGGCGTG
Organism: Deltaproteobacteria bacterium; assembly: GCA_016875515.1. Taxonomy (GTDB): domain Bacteria; phylum Myxococcota; class Myxococcia; order Myxococcales; family Myxococcaceae; genus VGRA01. The sequence continues at coordinate 1,313 of VGRA01000696.1, forward strand.
CCCCCCGAGGAAGGCTCGCCGGCACACGCCGCGCTGCGCCCCGAGGGGGACATCCCGGCGAAGGCGAAGATGGTGATCATCGGCGGCGGGATCATGGGCCTGGCGCTCGCCTACAACCTGGCCGAGCGCGGCGAGACGGACGTGGTGGTTCTGGAGCAGGGCTACCTGTGCGCCGGCGCCTCGGGCCGCAACGGTGGCGGCGTGCGGGCGCAGTGGGGCACCCCGTCCCTCATTGACCTGGCTAGGCGCAGCATCCACCTGATGAAGGGCTTTGCGGCGAAGACCGGCATCAACATCTGGCTTCGCCAGGGCGGCTACCTGTTCCTCGCGCGCAACAAGGCGGTGGTGGAACGGCTCGAGCGCTCGGCCGCGCTGCACAACCGCTACGGGGTGAAGACCGCCATCCTCTCCCCCGCGGAGGGGCGGGACATCGTCCCGGAGCTGTCCATGGCCGGCGTGCAGGCCTGCGCGTGGAACCCGGACGACGGCGTGGTGTTCCCCTGGCCGTTCCTGTGGGGGTACGCCCGCAGCGCCGAGCGGCGCGGGGTGAAGGTGGAGATCTTCACGCGGGTGCTCGGGTTCGAGCAGTCCGGCGGCGCCATCCGGAAGGTGAAGACGGACCGCGGGGACATCGCCGCAGACACCGTGGTGATCGCCGCCGGGGCGTGGAGCCCGCAGGTGGCCCGGCTCGCCGGGGTGCAGCTGCCCAACGTGGCGCACCGCCACGAGATCTGCTCCACCGAGCCGCTCAAGCCCTTCCTGGGGCCGCTCGTCTCGGTGCTGGACTCGGGGCTGTACTTCTCCCAGTCCATGCGCGGGGAGATCGTGGGCG
>VGRA01000697.1 GCA_016875515.1 Deltaproteobacteria bacterium
CCTCCCCCGCGCCCCTTCCCCGCGGGCGCGCTGCCGCACAGGCAGGGCTGGTACCCCTCGCGTGGGCGCTCCGGAGGCGCCGCCGCGTGACGGGCCGCTGACGGGGGGACGCGCCTGCTCCCGGGCTGGTAGCTTCTTCCCCGTGCGCCCGTCCTCCCGTCCCCTCGTCGCCTCCAGCCTGCTGCTGCTCGCCGCCTGCAGCGGCACGGGCGTTGGCTGTCCCGGACTCCAGCCGTTGCCCGCGGGCTACCAAGGCCCCCGGCAGGATGATCCCGTCACGGTGCGGCTGTCCCGGGACGGCATTTCCGCGCTGAACCAGGCGTGGCCGCAGCTGCTCGCGCTCGTCGCCTCTGGGCAGACCCTGAGCTTTCCGGTGGCCTGCACCAAGCAGAGCTTCGCAGGAATCGCCAGCATCACCGTGGCGGACCAGGGCTCGGCAGGCTGCACGGATCCTTCCTGTGGCGCCCTGGACGGGCAGTGCACGGCGGCGGACGTGCCGGCCAACGTCCCGGTCACCTTCACCGGGCTGAAGCTGGGCACCCGCCCCGGCGCGCAGGGGCAGCCGGGGGCACTGCAGGCCACGCTCACGCTGAAGATCTCCACCGGCAAGCTGTACGCGGCCACCCGGGGCGGCAGCCTGCTGTGCGGCTGGAACATGGCCACCCCCATCCGCTGCGGCATCGACTTCGACGGGGCCCGCGCCTCGCCGGACGAGAACACCGTGGTGGCCTCGCTGCAGCTCTTCGCGGACCCGGAATTCAGCGAGCGGCTCAACGTGCGGATGTTCTCCCTGGACGGGCTCAAGGTGTGCGGCGCCTCGGGCAGCCTGCCGCCGCCCGCCTGCACGGACGGCAGCGACCTGGAGCTCACGGACGAGCCCGGCGGCTGCTGTCCCTCCAGCAACGCCGCGCTCTTCAAGGACCTGCTGCTCCAGTCCCTCTCCGGCCTGCTGGAGGACAAGCTGCGCGAGCAGGTGGACGCGCTCGCCTGCGCCCCCTGCGCCACGGACGCGGACTGCCCGGTGGAGGAGGACGGTCGCCGGAGCAGGTGTGACGCCGCCGAGGGCACCTGCTTCAACGCCACCGCGGGGCGCTGCCCGCCCGCCGCCACCGGGTTGGAGGGGCGGCTGGACATCACACAGTTGCTCGGCACGGGCACCCCCTCCCCCGCGGACCTCTCGCTGGTGCTCGGCCATGGGACGCAGGTGGACACCGGGGTGACGCTCGGAAGCCGCGGCGGCTCGGTGGCCGCCACGCAGGCGGCGTGCGTCCCGGCCCTGCCCGCGCCGGTGGCCGCCACGGTCCCCGCGCCGGACTTCGAGTCGTCCGCGCCGGACGGCGGCTTTCACGTGGGCATCTCCGTCACGCGCGGCTGGCTGGACGGGTTCGGCCACGCGCTGCACCAGTCCGGGGGGCTGTGCCTGCAGGTGGGCTCCGCGGACGTGCCGCAGCTCACCACCGGGGCCCTGCGCGCCGTGCTGCCCTCGCTGGGGCTGCTGACGGGCCCCGCGGACGCCCCGGCCCTGGTGGTGCTGCGTCCGCAGGCGCCGCCCACCTTCCGCGTGGGCGCGGGCACCTTCGGCCCCACCGGGCAGATGGTGGACCCGCTCCTCACCATGACCCTGGCCGGGCTGGCGGTGGACGTCTACGGCCTCGTCGAGGACCGGCAGGTGCGCCTCTTCACCGCCACGCTGGACCTGGTGCTGCCGGTGTCGCTGCAGGAGGATGGCTGCGGCAAGGTGCTGCCCGTGCTCGGCACGCTGGACCAGGCGGTGCAGAACCCGCGCTTCACCAACTCGGAGATGCTGTCCGAGGACCCGCAGGCGCTCGCCGCGCTGCTGCCCGCCCTCATCTCCGCCGCGCAGCCGGGCCTCGCCACCGCGCTCACGTCCTTCACCCTGCCGCCGCTGGGCACCTTCTCCATCTCGCTCGCCGAGGCGAAGGGGCTGACGGCGTCCACCGCCGTGCCGGGCAGCTTCGAGCGGGTGGCGCTGTTCTCGCGGCTCGTTTCCACCACCTCGTGCCCCGCCTCGCCCACCCCGGCCTCGCTGCGCCTGGAGGGAGTGACGCGGGGCTCCGCCCGCCATGGTGCCGCCGGTTGGCCCGCTGCGCGCGTGCTGCTGGGCGAGTCCCCGCCGGGGACG
>VGRA01000698.1 GCA_016875515.1 Deltaproteobacteria bacterium
GCCGCGGGCGAGGGCCCCTCCGGGAGCGAGCGAAGCAGCGAGGCACCAACGACGAAGCCGGAGATGACGAAGAACAGGTCCACCCCGCTCCAGCCCGCGGCGGAGAGGGCGCGGGCCGTCTCGCCGGGGAGGAAGCGCGCGGCGTGGTGGACGAGCACCATGGCCACTGCCGCGCCCCGGAGCCGCTCGATGTCCGCAATGCGCGCCACGCACGGCGGTCTGCTGCGGCCGGCGGGGGTGCGTCAAGCGGGGCGGCGGGGTAGTCAGGGGCCGGTCAGGACCATGTCCCCGTTCGTCCATCCCTTCGAGCCCGCCGGCGCGGCGGGCACAGTACAGGCGCAGATGCGGGATCCCCGCGATGCGCGCGGCCCGCACCCGCTCGCGCGAGAGGCGGCAGAGGCGTGGATGGCAAGCCTGCGCGCCGAACCACCGGGCTGGGCGGCGGGGCTGGAGGCGCCCGGCGGCGGGAAGATGTTGGGGGTGCTGGTGGTGCAAGGGCCGGACGGGGCGCCGGGCGTGTTGCGCGCCTTCTCCGGGATGCTGGAAGGGGCCTTCGTGCTGCCGGGCTTCGTCCCGCCGCTGTTCGACGTGGACGCGCGCGCGGCGGTGGAGGTGCCGGGCGAGGCAGAGGTGAAGGCGCTCACGCGGCGCGTGGAGGAAGCGCGCTCGGCGCCGGGGTTGGCCGCGGCGCGGTTGGCCCTGGAGGAGGCACGGCAGCGCAGGGCGAACCGGCTGGCCGGCCTCAAGGCCCTGCACGCGGAGCGGCGCGACGCACGCCATGCGCGGCGCCAGGCCGGGGGACTCGACGCGGGGCAACTCCATGCACTCGAGCAGGAGAGCCGCGGGGACAAGGCGGAGCGGCGGCGGGTGGAGGCCGCGCTGGACGCGGCGGTGGCATCTGCAGCGGTCGCGGTCAAGCGCGGGGAGCGGCGGGTGGCGGCGCTCGAGCGGCTGCGAGGCTGGTGCTGCCGGCGCCTCATGCAGGCCCTCCACGACACCTATCGGGTGCCGGACGCGCGCGGGGAGGCGGTGCTGCTTCGCAGCCTGTTTCCGGGGGGCGAGCCGCCGTCGGGCGCGGGGGACTGCGCGGCGCCGCGGTTGCTTGCCCACGCCCACCGCGCGGGGCTGCGGCCGGTGGCCCTGGCGGAGTTCTGGTGGGGGGCGCCGCCGCAGGGCGGCGGCAGGCGCGAAGGGGAGTTCTATGCGCCGTGCAAGGACAAGTGCGGGCCGCTGCTGCCTCGGCTGCTGGCCGGCCTGGACGTTGAGGTGCCGCTGTCCTTCCGTCCCGCGCCCATGCCGGTGGACGCGCTGCGCGTGGTGCACGAGGACCGGTGGCTGGTGGTGGTGGAGAAGCCGGCGGGGCTCCTGTCCGTGCCCGGGCGCGAGGAGGGGGTGGGGGACTCGGTGCTGGCGCGGCTGGGGGGGGCGTGCCTTGCCCACCGGCTGGACCTGGATACCTCGGGGCTGCTGGTGGCGGCGCGCACCCGGGAGGTGCACGCGGCGCTGCAGCGGCAGTTCGCGGCGCGGACGGTGGAGAAGCGGTACGTGGCGTGGGTGGAGGGGACGGTGCGGGGGGAGTCGGGCCGCATCGAACTGCCCCTGCGCGTGGACCCGGGGGACCGGCCGCGGCAGGTGGTGGATGCGCTGTACGGCCTTGCAGCGGTGACGGAGTGGAAGGTGGTGGAGCGGTGCGCGGGTCGGACGCGCGTGCACTTCCATCCCTTGACGGGGCGCACGCACCAACTGCGGGTGCACGCGGCGCACCCGGAGGGCCTCGGATGCGCCATCCTTGGGGACCGGCTGTACGGCCCGCCCGGCGAGCGGTTGATGCTGCACGCGGAGAGGCTCGCGTTCATGCACCCGGGGACGGGGGAGCGGGTGGCGTTCGAGGCGTCAGCGCCGTTCTAGGGGACGCTGCCGCCAGCCACCTGCGCCTTCTGGAACGCGCGCCGGGACCCGAGGGTCCAGCCCACGAACAGCGCGATGGCGCCGGGCACGGAAACGGGCAGCCAGAGCGCCATGGCCGGCGCCACGATGAAGCCGATGATGTTCCCCTCCAGCCCGTCGAACGCCATGACGGAGAGCGGCAGCAGGAAGGGGGCCTGCACCACGTGGACGCCCCGCGAGAGCCGCGC
>VGRA01000699.1 GCA_016875515.1 Deltaproteobacteria bacterium
CAGCGGCACGAGCAAGGCCGCCTCCGCCACGGCGTCCAGCAGCTCTGCGGCCCGTGCCTGCAGTTCCGGGGGCGCGGGTCCCACGCCAGGGGGGAGCGCGGGCCCTGCCGGAAACAGCGCCTCGAACGCGCCGGGCGCCAAGGGCGCCGGCGCCCCCGCGCGACCGGACGCCAACGCCGCGAGCGCGTCCAGGTGCGGCTGCAGGGACTCCAGCGCCGCCCGGTCCGGCTGGACGTTGCGCGGCAGCAGCGTGCGGAACCGCGTCTCGAACGCGGTCTTCACGGAGGAGATCTCGGGATCCGAGAGGTGGTGGTAGAAGGACCGACCCTCCAGCGCCCGCTGCTCCTCCACCAGTCCCCACAAGTCTGCGTTCTCCGCCCCGAGCGCAACGAGCGAGAGCACGATCTCCACGTCTTCCACCGGCTTGCGCGCTGTGCGGACCTTCTCCAGGTTCACCCGGTCCTCGCCGTCCGTCACCAGTACCACCGTTGCGCGCGACAGGTAGGGACCCCTCCCGCGCGCCGCCTGGACCTCGTTGAAGGCGGTCAGCAGCGCCAGGGTGATGTCGGTCTTTCTCTCTGCGCGGGTGTGCGCCAGCAGGTCTGCCATCTCGCGCGAGGCATCCGCCGCGTCGTCCACGCGGGACAGGTCCGTGGGCACCTCGTTGAAGTGGCTGAAGTAGAGCGGGTCCACCGGGAGCCTCCGGGAGGACTTCACCCGCAGGTTGTTCAACTCCGCCACGAGCAGCGCGTCCCGGAAGCGGGCCCGGGCCCCCATCATGGAGCCCGAGGCGTCCAGCACGTATACCCTCACTGCGCGGTTGGGCGGGTGCCGCGGCCCGGGCAGCAGCACCGCCTCCAGCCGCGCGGAGAGATCCGCCAGCTTGCGGGGCTCGGGCGAGGCCGAGAAGGCCCGGGGCGCTGCCACCAGGTCCGCCACCTGCAGCGCCTCCGCCTCCCGCGCGGCCCCCCCTCGCTGCGCTGCCGGACCTCGGCCAGCACCTCCTCGAACGCGCGGTGTTCCACGCGCAGGATCTCCAGCTGCGCCTTCTCGCGGGGATCCGACGAACTGCGGACGAGTGCCTCGGCCTCGGCGGGAGGGGCCCGCCGAGGAGGAAGAAGGCGCGCAGCCCGGCCAGGTCCTCCTCCGTCGCCACCAGCGGACGCTCGGGCCGCCGGTAGATGCCGTCCCGGACCGCGCACGCCCGCAGCGCCCAGAGCGCCTTCACCAGCGAGCGCTGCGAGAAGTACTTCGTGCGGGCGTAGTCGGGGAGCTTCGTCACCTGCGTCTGCAGCGCCCGCTCCAGGCCGTCTGCCAGCCGCTCGAGCGCCTCGGCCACGTCCGGCGGCACCTCCACCCGCTCCACCAGCCCCTGCAGCGCGTCCAGTTGCTGCAGCGTGAGGCGGGCCTGAAGTTCCAGTCGCTGACCCCGCGCGGCGCGCGCCAACATGGCCGCCCGGCTCGCGTCCCGCGCAAACGCCTTGGGCACGAAGCAGACGAACGAGAACCGGTCCGCGAACGCGAGCAGCACCTCGGGACTGCGCGCCAGCACCTCGGAGAGGTACCGGTTGCTGGTCATGATGGCGCACTCGGTGCGTCCCGCGGTGATCCGGCGCCCGTGCTTCACCTCCCGCTCGTGCAGCACGTTGAGGATGGAGCGCAGGAGCATGTCGCGCCCGTCGCACACCTCGTCGATGAAGGCGTGCGTGGCCCCCAGAATCCCGTCGTCCGTCAGGTACTCGGTCCGTCCTGTCTCCGTCAGCACCTTGAAGTCCACCGGTCCCACCAGGTCCGTCTGCACGGTGGACTCGGACAGTTGCTTGGCGAAGAGGGACGGCTGCCCGGAGTCCGCGTCCAGGATGCGGCCCAACACTGAGGCGGCCACCGCGCTCTTGGCCGTACCAGGAGGCCCCACCACCAGCACGTGCTCGCGGCACAGCAGCCCCACCCCCACTTGAGACAGCAGCGTCTCGCGCTCCAGGAAGACGTCCCTCAGCTCGTCGATGAAGGACCGGAACGCGTGGGCCGCTGCCTGCGCGGCAGGGGAACGGAGCTCGCTCGTGGGGCCATAGACCCTAGTCCATCTCCCGCCCAGGCAGACGAAGGGCCGCGGCGCCTGGTACTCGGCGCC
>VGRA01000700.1 GCA_016875515.1 Deltaproteobacteria bacterium
GTCCAGGAGGCCCCCGGTGCGGACCGCGCCGCCACCCCTTCCGCAAAGAAGGAAGGGCATGTTGTCGTGCGAGTGGGTGTTCCCGTCCGACACCTCGGAGCAGACGACCACGAGGCTGTTGTCCAGCATGGTGCCGGGTCCCTCCGGGCGCGCCGCGAGCTGGTCCAGCAGGTACGCCACCTGGGACATGAACCAGGTGCGCTGGGCCGTGAAGTCCTGGAACTTCGAGTCCCCGGGGTGGCCATAGTGGGAGGCCTGGTGGCTCCGCATGTCGAAGGTGGGCTTGTACAGCGGCGTTCCCTGGAAGCGGCTCATGATGAGCTCGCTCGTGTGCTGCGAGCACTGGAGAACGCCCACGTGGGTCAGCCCGCAGGCCATGGCCTGGACCATGATGTCCACCTGCGCGCGGAGGATGCGGGGAAAGTTGGCGGGATCGTAGAGGCCCGGCGTGGTGAGGCCGGAGGTGTCCAGCCCTCCCGGCTGGCAGGCCGGGGCGGCGGACAGCCCCAGTGCCTGGACCCGCTTCTCCACGTCGCGGAGCGCCTCGAGGTGGAGATCAAGCTTGGCGCGCTCCACCGTCCCGGCCCGCTGGCGAAGGGCCTCCAGGTCCGCGAAGGCCGCGTCGAGGACGCTGGTGTCCTCTGGAGTGGGTCCGGTGACTGCACCCGGTCCGGGCGTGGTGGAGGCGAACAGCCGGGAGAAGGCGGCGCGCGGATCATCCTCGGGGGCCACGGTGGTGCCGGGGCCCACGTAGGAGATGAACTTGTCGCCGCTCGCGTTGTTCTGCGCGGCCATGGCCCCCAGGTAGAGGTGCTTGAACGGCGCGGCTCCGCCCACGTTCCGGGCGAGCCAGCGATCGATGGACTCGCCGCCGCCTCCGTCCACCGCCGTGAGCAGCTTCTTCGCACCGCCGGGGTGGCTGCCCGCGTCCGCGGGGCCCATGGTGAGTCCACGGACGAAGAGGAGCTCGTTGCGCCGGGCGCCGAGGGGCTGGAGGTTCTCCGGGAGGGTGAAGGAGGACCCGCTCCCCTGGGGGAACCACTTCCCGCCGCTGCCACCCGGCTCGGGGACGCCGTCCGGGAAGTAGAAGAAAATGATCCGCTTGCAGAGGCCCGAGGGGCCGGAAGCGGCGGCCGTGCGCAGCAGTCCCCCGAGGGGATGAAGCAGCGCCGTCCCAAGGGCGCCAACCAGCAACTGCCTGCGTGAGAGGGGGCCGGGCATCACCTGCGCTCCGCGAAGTCGTTGGAGGAGACCAGTTCCACGAGCAGTTCCCGGATGTCACCCCCGGCCTGCCGAAGGTGCTCTTCGTACGGGAGGGTGACGCAGGGATCCTGCTCGAGCAGGCCGCGGGTGAAGCGGTAGGCCTGCCGGGCAAGGCACGCGTGGGCCGCCTTGCTGCCGGCGAGCGTCCGCCCCAGCGCGGCGAGATCCTGGAAGGGGGCAGAGGTGCCGGCGCCGAGCGCCTCGACGTCCGTCATGTCTCCGGCCGGGTCCACGGGGCGGCCGTTCTCGGAGTCGCGGAGCCTCCCGAGCGCGTCGAAGCGCTCGAACCCGAACCCGACGGGATCGATGTGGCGGTGGCAGCTCGCGCAGGCAGGGTTGGACGTGTGCTGGGCGAAGCGCTCGCGGGTGGTTGCGTGGGGATCCACCTGCGGGGCGCTGCCCACGTCCGGAGGGGGAGGCGGGAGCTCCTGGCAGAGCAGGTTGCGGCGGACGAACAGCCCCCGGCGGATGGGGGAGGACTGGTCCGAGTGGGCGGCGGTGCCCAGGATGCTCGCGTGTCCGAGGATGCCGGAGCGACTGCCGTCCGGGTAGGTGATGCGGCTCGGGGTGGCCTGGGGGGCTGCAAGGCCATAATGCGTGGCGAGCTCCCCGGAGACGAAGCTGTAGTTTGCGGTGTACAGCTCGTCCACCCGGTGCGTCCCGTCGAACACGACGTGGGCGAACAGCTGGGCCGTCTCCGTCCGCATGGCAGCGCGGAGGGACGCGGAATCGGCCGGGAACTGCGAGGGCTGCTTGTCGGCGGTGAGGATCCCGTCGGCACCGGTCCACATGGCGGCGAAGTCGCCGAGGTGTGTCCGGGCGCGAGGCGTGGCGAGCAGCCTGCGCGCCTGGGCACCGCGGCCCGCG
>VGRA01000701.1 GCA_016875515.1 Deltaproteobacteria bacterium
GCAAGGAGGCCACCGCCCCGCGGGTGTCCCCATCCCGCAGCTGCAGCCTGGCAAGGAGGTTCCACGCCGCCGCGGAGTCCGGCTTCAACGCCATGGCGCGGCGGGCCGCATCCATGGCCTCGGCACGCCTGCCCAGGCGCTCCAGGAGCTCGGCGTGGCCGAGCCAGCTGTCGAGCCGCCACGGGGCCACCACCTGGAGGCGGCGGGACAGCTTCTCCGCGAGCGACAGCTCCCCGTCCAGCACCGCGAGCGTCTTGCGCAGCCGCAGCAGCTCACCGTCACCCGGGCGGGACGCGAGCGCCCGCGCCGCCACCCCGGCGGCCTGCGCCGGGTGGTTGAGCTGCTGCTCGCAGCGGGCCAGCTCCGCCTCGGCCCCATCCTCGCCCGGGCTGAGCTCAAGCACGCGGCGCCGGGCGTCACAGGCGTCCTCCGTCCAGCCCTCCGAGTCGAACAGCTCGGCCAGCTCGCGCTCCACGAGCGCCGTGGCCTTCTCCGCGCGCAGCTGCAGCAGCAGGGTGCGGGCGCGCTGCCGGAGCCCCTGCACGCGGGCGGCGCGCGCCTGCATCCAGCGCACGCGCGGCAGGGACACCGCGGGTCCCGCGGCCACCCGGGCGAGCACGTCCGCTGCGCGCCCCGCCTCGTCTGCCCCCGCGAGCGCGAGGTAGAGGTTCAGCTGCGCGAGCATGCTGCCCGGCAGGGCTTGGGCGAAGCGCTCGGCAGACTTCACCCGCACCACGCGGGCGCCGGTCATCCGCCGCCAGGTGGCGAGGAAGGCCTCCCCGCGCGCGGTGTAGGCCGCGGCCCCCACCGCGAGCTGCTGGCCGCGCCCCTCCGCGTCCACTGGCTCCAGCGGCAGGACGTTGGGCGGCACCGCCGCGTCCGGCTCCAGCGCAGCGAGGCCCACGAGCGGCGCACCGTCCTCGGCCGTGGCGCGCAAGAGCAGGGACCAGCTGCCCGCGTCCCTGCGGGCAGACTTCACCAGCACCCGGTGGCGGCCCGGCGGCAGCACCACGGGGACGACGAACTGGTCGAAGGAGGCATCCCCCGCGTCCTGCGCCTGCGCCACGAGCGCGCCGCCCACCCAAAGCTTGAAGGGCTCTCCCGTGCGGAGCCGGAGCTCCACCCTGCCCCCCTTCTCCAGCTCCAGGACGGCCGTGGCGTACGCGAGCACGTGCTTGCTGGGCTCCAGTTGCTCGCCCAGCTCCAGCGTCCCCGCGGGGCCCGGCACCAGCCCCTTGCGCCAGCGGACCTTGCGCAGTACCCCGTCGTAAGAAGCGGAGAGGTCCACCCCGGACTCGGGGGGCTGGGTCGCGTCGAAGCCGCGCCCATGGTCGTTGTCCCACGGCCCAACCACCGCCAGGGGCAACACGCCGTGCAGCCGCTGCTCGGCGGCGCGCGCCCGCGCCTCCTCGCCCCGCTCCTTGGACAGCAGCGCGAGCCGGAAGGCCGCGCGGGCGCGCACCTCGTGGGAGGGATGGTCCGTGGACAGCACCTCCAGGAGCGCCACCTCGCGGTCCTCCACCTGCCGCGAGCGGGGAAGGGCCGCCAGCATCCGCAGGTGCAGCGTGGGCACCTCGTTGGAGAGGTCCCCAAGCGCGCGCAGCAGCGCGTCTGCCGCCGAGTTGTCGTCCCCCTGCAGGTGGGCGCGCTCGGCCTCGAGGTGGGCGGTGAGCCAGTGCTCGGGGCTCACCTTGCGCGCCTGCTCCAGGGCGGCGTCCTGCTCGGTGGGCGTGGCGGCGGCGTAGTAGCGGTCCGCGGCGTCACCCAGCCTCGCCACCTCGCTGGGCAGCAGGTCCGGTGTGGGGCGCAGCGCCGCGAAGGGGGCGCACGCGGCCAGCGTGAGCGAGAGGGAAACCAGGGCCAGAGCGCGGGAGGACTTCATGGGGGCGCACCGTACCCCGCCCGGTGCGGATTAGGGTGTTGGCCGCCATGCCCCCGCCTGCTCGAGCCCCCGTGCCGGACAACCTGCGCGGGCTGCTGCTGCTGCTCGTGGGGGCCGGGCACGGGCTCGAGCTGCTGCTGGGTGCCTCTCCCACCGCGCGCGCCGCCTACTCCGCCCTCTACCTCTTCCACGTCCCGGCGCTCGCCGCGCTGTCCGGCAACGTGAGCCGCGCCCGCTGGCCCTCCG
>VGRA01000702.1 GCA_016875515.1 Deltaproteobacteria bacterium
CGCCCCCTCCCCCGCCGCCGCCCCCGGACATGGACGGGGACGGCACCCCGGACGCCCAGGACGCCTGCCCCGTGGAGGTGGGCCCCGCCCCGCACGGCTGCCCGGACTCTGACGGCGACGGCATCTCGGACGGCAAGGACCCCTGCCCCAGCGTGGCCGGCCCCCCGGAGAACACCGGCTGCCCGCTCTACCGGGACGTGAAGGTGACGAAGGAGCGGATTGAAATTGCCGAGAAGATCTTCTTCGCCTTCAGCAAGACCACCCTCCTGCCGCGCTCCCTGCCGCTGTTGGATGAAGTTGCGCGCTCCATCCAGGACCACCCCGCCCTGTGCATCCGGGTGGAGGGCCACGCGGACGCCACCGGCAGCGAGAAATTGAACCAGCCTCTGTCCGAGGGGCGTGCCGGTGCGGTGCGCGAGTACCTGCTGTCCCGCGGCATCGCCACCTCCCGCCTCTCCCACGCCGGGTACGGCTCCTCGCTGCCCCGGGACAACAACGCCACCGCGGACGGGCGGGACAACAACCGCCGCGTGGAGTTCGTGGTCATCCCCTGCCTGGAGGCCCCCTGATGCGCCCACTCCTCCTTCCCGCGCTGTTGCTGGCAACCAGCTGTTTCGAGTCCCTCACCGCCTTCCCGAAGCAGCCCGCACCGGACGCGGGACAGCCGCCCACCGTGGACGCGGGCTCCGCGTGCGACCTGTGCCCCGCGCCGGTCCACGCCGCCTTGGTCTGCCGGGACGGGCGCTGCGGGCGCGGCCCCTGCGAGGCGGGCTTCTACGACGTGGACGGCCCCGTCACCCCCGGCTGCGAGAGCACCTGCGTGGGTACCACCTGCGCGCTGCCGGACGGGCGCACCGTCACCCTCACCGTGCCGGCTGTGCATGATCTCGGCCCCGCCGGGGCCACCTCCTCCACCGGGCTGCAGTCCCCCACCGGAGATGGCCGGCGCCACCCCGCCGCGCTGGGCGAGCCCACCGGCAGCGTCCCCTCTTCCAACACCACCTACCGCCACACCGGCGGCTTCCACGGAGCCACGCCATGACGCGCGCCCTTCTGCCCCTGCTGCTCGCCCTCCCGCTCTCCGCGGCCGCCGTGGAGGCCACGGTCCCCGCAAAGCTCGGCTTCGGCGGACGGCTGCTCGCCTCGGACGGTACCCCCGTTAACGGCGTGGTCAGCATCACCTTCTCCCTGTTTGACCAGGCCACGGGCGGCACCGCCACCTGGTCCGAGACGCAGTCGCTGCTGCTCACCGTGGACGGCGCGTACGGGACGCTGCTCGGGACGGTCAACCCGCTGCCGGATGCAGTCCTGCTCGCGCCGGGGCAGCGGTTCCTGGAGATTGCCGTCAACGCGGGGGCACCCCTCTCCCCGCGCATGGAACTGGGCGCCTCGCCCTTCGCCGCCGTGGCCCGTCACGTCCGCGGCGGCACCGTGGACGCCACCGCCATCACCCTCAACGGCGCCCCGCTGCCCAGCGGCTACCGGGGCGTGCGCAGCTTCAGCACCTCCGGCACCTTCACCGTCCCGGACGGCGTGGGGCGCGTGCACGTGCGGGCCTGGGGCGGCGGCGGGGCGGGCGGCACCATCGACTCCGTTGCCCCCAAGCAGGCGGGTGGCGGCGGGGGCGGCGCCTACGCGGAGGACGTCCTCGAGCTGACGGCCGGGGCGACGCTGTCCATCACCGTGGGCACGGGCGGCGCCGTGTCGGGCGCCTGCACCGGAAACAGCGGCGGCCACACCTCCGTGGCGCTGGGAGGACAGGTGGTGCTGTCCGCGGGCGGCGGCGTGGCCGGCCAGCATGCCAAGGGGGGGACCTGCTGCCCAAACGGCACGCTGCAGCCCAGGGGCGGCGCGGGCGGCACCGCCACGGGCGCCATCGCGCTGGACGGCGAGCCGGGCTGGGACGCCAACCAGGGCGGCAGCCCGGGCCACAACCCCATGAGCCCGCTGTACGGCCGCGGCGGGGAGACCGTCTACGATCCCAACGTGGGCTGCACCCCCGGAGACGCCGGAAAGCCCGGGCTCGTCCTGCTCGCCTACTAGCCACCCGGCACGGGTAGGATGCGGGCGTGAGCTCTCGCAAGGCGCCCCAGGAGTTCCAGCTCCCCGGCCAGCAGCCCG
>VGRA01000703.1 GCA_016875515.1 Deltaproteobacteria bacterium
GACAATGAAGACGGTACAGGCGTGGTGGTGCGGCGTTGCGTTGGTGGCCTTCGTGGCAGCGGGCCCCGGCTGCGGTGGCGGGGCGGACGTGCCGCCCACGCAGGACGGCCCCATGGAGACCCCGGATGCAGGCGCCGCGGCGCAGGACGCCGGCGCAGCCGGAAGCCGGGACGGCGGGGGGCCTTCCGGGCAGGACGCAGGGGAGACGCCGGCCGGGGACGCAGGGACGGCCGGGCAGGATGCAGGGACGCCTCAGGCGGTGGACGCCGGGACTGAGGACGCGGGGCTGTCCCTCCTGCCCGCGGCCAGCGGGGCGGACGGGTGTGCCTCGGCCCCGGCGCTGACCGCCGGCAGCTGGAAGGTGGACACGGCGGGTGCGGCGGGGGACGTCTCGCAGTGGGAGGGCACCTGTGGCGTGGCCAGCACGGCCTCCGGGCCGGACCGCTTCTTCACCGTGGAGGTCCCGGCGGGGCACTTGCTGCGCGCATCCCTGCTCGCGGGCTCCTTCTCCGGCGCGCGCCTGGTGCTGCTGCGGGACTGTGCCGCCCCCACCAGCAGCTGTGAGCGGCTCGGCAATGCCCGGGTGGCGTGGGCCAACACCTCCGCGTCCCCGCAGCAGGTGGTCCTCGCCGTGGACGGCTTGCTCGCGGCCCAGCAGGGCGTGGCAGGGGTGAAACTGGACCTCGAGCCGCTCGCGCAGCAGCCCGCGGGCGCCACGTGCGCCGGGGCGGTGGCGCTGGGGCTGCCTGGCAACGTCAGCGGCAACACGGCGGGCCGGGACAACCTGGTGGACGGGTACGTGGGGGCTGGAGGCGTCTGCAACCGCTACGGCAACTTCCCGGGGTTGGGGGGCGGGGGAGACGTGAGTTACGCGGTGCAGGTGCCGGCGGGAAAGACGCTCTCGGTGAGCGCCACCACCTCGGGCGGGTGGGACGTGGTGGTCGCCATCCTGGACGGGTGCGGCCCGGCCGCAACGACGTGCGCAGCGTGGAGCGACCCGGGCACCGCGCAGGTCACCAACACCTCTGGCGCGCCGCGGACCTACTTCGTGGTGGTGGACGGGTTCCACCCACACAGCAGCGGGGCGTACACCCTGGGCGCCTCGGTGAACTGAACTGGGGGAGGCTGGACGCGCCGCGGCTCACGTCCGCGTCCAGCCGTCCTTCCGCTCAGCGCTAACACTGGTTCTTGCCGACCACGGCGTTGTTCCTCTGCGCGGCGGTGAAGGACGACGGGTCTGCGCCGGACACCTGCCCGTGGTCATCCACCGACGGGCGGTCGAACGGGGCAGGGGTCACGGTGAAGCCCGTGTCGGGGGAGTTGTTGAAAGCGTCCAACGCCTCGATGCAGCCGCTGGCGGTGTTGGCGGACCTGCTGGCGCTGCACAGCGCCTCGCACTCAGCGACGGTCTGCGCAATGCCCTTGCCGCCGTACTGGAAGTCCGAGCAGTCGGCGCCCAGCGTTGCGGCCGTGGCGGACAGGTTCAGCTTGGCGGCGGCCAGCTGGCGCTGCATGGCCTGGTAGGGCGGGTTGGACGGGAAGGCACTGGGGATGGTGCCCAGGGCCTCCATCACGTCCGTGCAGGCACCCGCCCCTCAGGAGGGCGAGGAGCGGCCGTCGTCCGGGCCGTTGCAGCCCACGGGGTAGCCGCAGACCGTGACCGGCGCGTAGTTGTTGGTGATCCACGGGTGGGTGCCCCAGAAGCCCAGCGTGCGCGTGAGGCAGGTGTTCCCCGGCGGATCGCCACACGGCTCGCAGGAGGGGCCCTCGAGGCACGCGGAGCTGCAGGACGTTGCCTCCTTGTGCAGCACCACGCCTGTGCCCAGCCCCACGCCGTTCCGCTCCCCGGCCAGGGTGAGCGTCATCCGCAGGCAGTCGCCCGGGGCCAGCTCCGTCCCGTCACACTTGGCGAAGGGAGAGGTGGGGCCGCCGCAGGCGCCATCCCCGATGACGAAGTTGCCGACCGAGGCCGTGTTGCCGTTGGTGGGCCTGTTGTCCACCGCGGTGCAGCTGCCGCTGTCCTCGGTGCCGGTGCCCAGGCAGCTGGCGCCGAGCTCCGGGAAGGTCACGTCGAAGTGGCCCAGGTCGTAGAACTTCTCCACCGCGAACGTGCGGCTGCAG
>VGRA01000704.1 GCA_016875515.1 Deltaproteobacteria bacterium
TGCTGCTCGAACAGAAGGAGTACGACAAGGCCAAGGAGGCCCTCACCGTGGTGGCGCTGGACGACGGCAGCGGCTCCATCCCCGAGGCCTACATGGCCATGGGGGACCTGCTCTTCGCCGAGAAGACCTACGACGTGGCCTGCCAGCAGTACGGCTTCGCACTCGCCAAGTACCGCGGCCTGCAGGAGTCCCGCGAGAAGCTGAACGCCATCGTCACGGACGTGGAGAAGCGGCTCATCGCCGTGAAGGAGTCCGGGATGAGCAAGGCCTGGGTGCAGGAGGCCAAGGGCCTCATCCAGTAGCCCCCGCTCCCGCTGCCCTTACAGGGTGATGAGCTCCGTGGGGGACAGCTCGCGGGCGGTGGCGGAGGTGATGCGCCACGCCTCGCCCTCCCGCTTCCAGTCCAGCTCCATCCGGTAGCCGGACAGCGCGGTGTCCTTGCCCAGGTCCTCCAGCCTCGCGGAGGTGGACCGCCCCAGCACCACCCGCAGGGTGGCGTGCGCCGCGCGGCCATCCTTCAGGGCCACCCGCACGTCCACCGGCCAGGCGCGCACCCACTCACCCCGGAGAAGCAGCGCGGCGAGCAGGCCGCGGAGCGCGTCCCGGTCCCCGAATTCCGGCGCGGAGAAGTCTGCGGAGATGCGCTCCATCAGGGCCCCCACGTCCCGGGCCTCGGCGGCGCGTGCCATCTCCCCCACGTGCCGCCGGATGAGCTCCTCGGGGCCCGGGGGCGGTCCCTTCCCCCAAGAGAAGTAGACCACCGCCGCGGCGCAGGCGGCCACCGCCGCGGCGAGCAGATCCCGCCGCGTCACGGCTGCAGCCTCTGCTTCAGCGCCGAGGCCTTCTCGTGCAGGGGCTCCCCCGGCCGGGCCACCGCGAGCACCGTGCGCAGCTTCGCCAGCGCCTCCTTCGGCTCCCGCTCGGCCAGCATGTAGGCGGACAGGTACAGCTCCTCCAGCTTGCGGCGCACCTGGCCCTGCCCCGCGGCGGCGCGCTCGTCGCCGGGCGAGAGCTTCAGCGCCTCGTCGAAGAAGGTGGACGCCCCGGCCCAGTCCTCCCGCGCCAGGGCGGACTCTGCCGCCGCCACCGCGGACGAGGCCAGCTCCTCGTCCAGCACCCGGCCCAGCGAGCCCTCCATGCCCATCTGCGCGTAGAGATCCCGCGCCCGCTTGAGCGGCCGGGCCGCCGCTCCCAGCTGCCCCTGCTTGAACTTGCGGTGCCCCTCCTCGAACGCCTTGCCGAACGCGGGCAAGAGGGACTTGAGCAGCTTCGCCCGCGCGCGGATGTCCTCGTCCCCGGGGTGGCGCTCCGCCACGCGGTCACATTCCAGCGCCGCGCGCGCGTAGTCCCCCTCACCGAACCGCCGCTGCACGGACTCGAACGCCGCCTTCATCTCCACCTTTCGGCGCTCGGTCAGCGCCACCGCCGCGCGCCGCTGCTGCTGCTTCTCCGCCTGGGCGCGCGCCGCCGCCTCCTCCTGGAGCCGCGCCTTGAGCGCCTCCACCTTCGGGCTCGCCTCCCGCAGCTGCGAGGGCTCCATCTCCAGGAGCAGCAACTGGGCCTCGGCAAGGTCTGGCGCGGCGAGCGCCGCCGCCAGCTTTGCCGCGAGCGTTTCACGGATCCTTGCCTTCAGCTGGTCTGCCACCTGGGCCTTGAGCCCCTCGCCGGACGGGGTGACGAACTGAACCTTGTCCATCCCGGCCCTCGCGTTCTCCAGGCGGCCCTCCTCAATAGCCTTGCGCACCGCGCCGAGCGCCTCCTCCGCGGCCGCCTCCTGCCGGGCGCGCGCCGCGAAGCCGTCCTGGTCCACGCCCGGCTTGACCTTCTCGGCCGCCTCCGCGAGCGACGCCGCCTCCGCGAACCGCCCCTCCCGGGCCGCGTTGCGGGCGCGCTGCAGCCGCTCCATGGCGTCCCGGTAGTTGACGTCTTCCATGGGAGGCGGGGGCTTGCCCGGGCGCAGGACGAGCGCCACGAGCAGCAGCACCATGGCGCCTGCCAGCGCGGCGAAGAGCCCCAGCATCCGCCGCCGGCTCTGCGCCGGCAGGCGGGTGGGACGGCGCGGCAGACCGTCTGGCCCCAGCGGCACCTGCGCGGTGGGGTGGGGCGGCGCGCCACCGGG
>VGRA01000705.1 GCA_016875515.1 Deltaproteobacteria bacterium
GAAGTACAGGTGGCCGCGCGTGTTGGGGCCGCGGTACCCCGTCACCTCTCCCCGCACCAGCACGCGGCCGAACGCGGGCTCCACCAACCCCTTCAGCTGCCGGGTGACCGCGCCCACCGTCAGGATGGCAGGCGCCGGCGGGCGAGAGACCCGCACCTCGGCCGGCACCGCGAGGCGCGCGTCGCCCGGGCCGAAGAGAGCCGGCTGGCCACCGCGGGGCGGCCCCTTCAGGCTCACTGCGGCGCCCCGCCTTCCAGCACCTGCACCAGCCGCTTGGCCTTGCCCAGGTACTCGTCGTTGGACGAGCACAGGGAGACGGCCTGCCTCAGCTGCACGAGCGCCTCCTCCGGCTGGTTGTCCTTGAGCGAGTAGCCCTGCATGTACGTCTCCTTGCACTTGCCGCGGAGGTCGTTCATCAGCGCGCGCGCACCGGCATTCTCCGGGTCCGCGTCCA
This sequence comes from Deltaproteobacteria bacterium, assembly GCA_016875515.1. GTDB lineage: Bacteria > Myxococcota > Myxococcia > Myxococcales > Myxococcaceae > VGRA01. The sequence goes on from VGRA01000705.1 coordinate 455, forward strand.
GCGCCTTCTGGGCCCACAACACCGCCTCGCCGTACTTGCTGGCCGCCTTGCTGGCGGAGGCCATCTTGAAGAACTTCGTCCCTGCCTGGGTGCCCGCCTGGCGCCCCATCTTGGACAGCCCCTCGCCGGTGATGGCGCGGTCGGTGTTGAGCAGCTTCTCCAGTTCCTTCGCCTCCATGTTCTCCACCCGCTTGAACATGGACTGCACGTCCCGCATCAGCGACGCCAGTTCCTTGCAGCGCTTGTCCTTGGACGCGCACTCGTCGGCCATGGCCACCGCGCCGGTGAGATCTCCGTCCTTGTAGCGCGCCACCACCGGCACCGCCGGCCCCGGCCCGGTGGGCGTGGCCTTGGGCACGAAGGTGCGCCCGTCCCGCGCCGCAACGGCGCGCAGCACGTTCTCGTTCACCACGCGCGCATCCCGGTGATCCGGCTCGAGCTTCAGGATGGCCTCCGTCAGCTCCCGGGCGCGGTCCAGCGCCTGGCCCCCGGACTGGAGCGCGTTGCGCGCGTCAGAGAGGTAGGCGGCGAGCAGCACCTTCTGCCGCCCGCGCAACTCCCGCACCCGTTCGTACAGCGAGGTGTCCTCGGACACCCGCTGCAGCGCGTCCTCTGAGTCCGTCAGCCGGCTGTCCGAAATGGCCTTCTCCGCGGCATCCAGCGCGGCCTGGTTGGGGACCTCCTTGGCGGCGCGATCCAAGTAGGTCCTGTGGGTCTGCTGCAGGTCCGGGAAGTCCTGGACCGCCTCGGTCAGCTCCTCGAAACGCGCCTTCGCCTCCGCCCATTTCCCCTGGGACACCAGCGCCTTGCCGGCCTGGAGCAGCTCCGCCAGCTCCGCCTGCCGTTGCTCGTACGCCTGCTGCTTCGCGGCCAGCGCCTCTCGCTCGCGCTGCTGCCCCTGGCGGGCCATCAGCAACAGCACCACGGTCACCATCAACAGCGCGCCCACCGCGCCGAGGATGATCTTCTGCCGCTTTCCATCCACCGGGGACACGGAGGTGGCCGAGCGCGGCATCACCCGCAGGCGCGCCTCCGGCCTGGGTGGCGGCCCGCCTGCGCGGCGCGGCGGCACGGAGCTCATCAGCCCCGTATCCACCGCGGGCGAAGTGGCATCCCCCACCCGCGGCGCCCCCCGGGACGGACGCGGCGGGGCCGTCACCTCGGAGGGCGGCGGGCGCGCCACCGTGGCGTTGGAGTCGTCCCGGAAGGAGAGGACGGTGTCCCCCAGCTTGATGGAGTCCCCGCTGTACAGGTACGTCTCCGCGGCAATCCGCACGCCGTTGACCACGGTGCCGTTGCCGCTGCCCAGGTCCTCCACCGCCCAGCCGCCACCGCTCCGGAGGACCCGGGCGTGCTTGCGGGACACCGAGTTGTCCGGCACGGACAGCGAGGCCTCGCGGGATCGCCCGATGACGTACTCGTCCTCCACCAGCTCGAACACCTGACCCGCGGCGGGCCCCTCGGTGCAGGCGAGCACCGGGCCGGCCGCAGTAGGCGCCGCGCCCTGCGCAGGGGCCGGGGCGGGAGCGCCTGGACGGCCCGCGGCGGCGGTACCCACGGCGGTCGGACGGCGGCGGGGAGGCGGAGGGGGAGCCATGAGGTCAGTCGTCCTCGGGTGTGAATTCCAACTCGGACCGCCACTTGCGCGATTGCGCGT
>VGRA01000706.1 GCA_016875515.1 Deltaproteobacteria bacterium
GCGTCCGCAGGTAGGACTCGACGTCCTCGAGTTCCTCGTTCTTGCGCGCGTCCGGCACGTTCTGCGCGAGCGCCTTGTAGGCCTCGGTCAGGTAGCGCAGCAGCACGCCTTCACTCCGCTGCAGCCCGTACTCGCGCACGTAGTCGTTGAACGACTGGTACGTCGTCAGCATTTCCCGGACCACGGACTTGGGCCGGATGTTCTCCTCGCCCACCCACGGGTGCTTCTGCGCGAAGAGGTTGAAGGTGCCGTAGATGAAGTCCCGGTTCGGCTTGGGCCACTCCACCTTCTCCAGCTCCGCCATCCGCTCCTCGTACTCCACGCCCTTGGCCTTCAGCTCGGCGATCTTGTCCCCCTTCGCCTTGTCCAGCTGCGCGTAGAGCACCACGTCCGGGTTCTCCAGGATGGACTCCACCAGCGTCACCACGTCCAGCGCGTAGGACTCGCTCTGCATGTCCAGCCTGGGCAGGGCGTCCATCAGGTACAGCGAGAGGGTGTGGTGCAGGGAGAAGTCGTGCTGGAGGGCCTCGTCCACCTTGAGGTGGGGCAGCTGCCAGTCGCTCCCGCGCACCAGGTGGATGATGCCGGCTGCCCTCAGCGTGCGGAGCATCCGCGCCGCCTGTTTCTTCAGTTGCACCTTCACGTAGTCCCGCTCGTGGCTGCGGCGAATGAGCGTGACCAGACGGCCGTAGCCTCGCCCGGGGCAGCGGGGATCCGCCTGCAGCAGCGCGAGCAGCAGCCCGAACGTCACGGTGAAGCGGCTCTCCAGCGGCTCCGGCGGCTTTTCCTGCAGCTTCTCGAAGGTGGCCTTGTCCCAATGGGCGTAGCCCCGCTGCGGCGGCTGCTTCTTCACCACCTTCTTCCCGGACTTCTCCTTCTCCGAGAGCTTCTGGTTCTCGATGACGTGCTCGGGGGCCTGCGCCACCACGCTGCCCGCCACGTCGAACCCCTTGCGCCCGGCGCGGCCGGCCAGCTGCTTGAAGTCCCGGACCGAAAGGATGCCCACCTTCTCCCCGTCGTACTTGCACAGCTGGGTGAAGAGCACGGTGCGGATGGGGATGTTCACCCCCACGCCCAGGGTGTCCGTGCCGGACACCACCTTCAGGAGCCCCGTCTGCGCGAGCCGCTCCACGAGCAGCCGGTAGCGCGGCAGCAGACCCGCGTGGTGCAGCCCCACGCCGTGCCGCAGGTGCCGCTGCAGTTCCTTGCCGAACGGGGTGTCGAACGGCGCCCCCTCCAGCGCCTCGGCGATGCGCCCCTTCTCCTCCTTGCTGGAGAAGTTCACGCTCATCAGGTTCTGCGCCTGCTCCGCCGCGGCGCGCTGGCTGAAGTTGACCAGGTAGACGGGGGACTTGCTGCCGGCCACCAGCTTCTCCAGCGTCTCGTGCAGCGGCGTCTCCGCGTAGCTGAAGTCCAGCGGTACGGGGCGGTCCAGGCTGTGGACGTGGGCCGTCTGGCGGCCCGTGACGGCGGTGAGCGCCTCCTCGATCCGCAAGGTGTCCCCCAGCGTGGCGGACATCAGCAGGAACGTGGCCTTCTCCAACAGCAGCAGGGGCACCTGCCAGCTCACCCCGCGCTCCTTGTCCGCGTAGTAATGGAACTCGTCCATCACCACGCAGTCCGCGGCCAGCGCTGCATCCCGAAGGCACAGGCTGGCGAGCACCTCCGCGGTGCACACCACCACGGGCGCGTCCGCGTTGATGGAAGCGTCCCCCGTCATCATGCCCACGCGCTCGGGGCCCAGCGCGTCACAGAGTTGGAAGAACTTCTCGTTCACCAGCGCCTTGATGGGGCAGGTGTAGAAGCTGCGCTTGCGCTCGGCGAGCGCCTTGAAGTGCAGCGCGAAGGCGACGAGCGACTTGCCGGAGCCGGTGGGCGTGGCCAGCACCAGGTGGCGCCCGGCCAGCAGCTCCAGCACCGCCTCCTCCTGCGCGGGGTACAGCTGGAAGCCGCAGTCTGCCGCGTAGCGGACGAAGCGGCCGAGGATCTCGTCCTCGGACAGGGGCGGTGCGTCAGCGGCGGGGAGGTACGCGGCGAGCGAGGGGGCCATGGCGGGAGAGGCGGGGATAGCGGATGCGGTGCGGGACGGGAAGGGGAGCG
>VGRA01000707.1 GCA_016875515.1 Deltaproteobacteria bacterium
AAGTACCTGGACTGCGAGGCGGACCAGGACTGCGGCGACAGGGGGGACCTGTTCTGCGAGGCCTGGACGGACGCGTACGGCACGTCCAAGCGCTGCCGCCACGCCGCCTGCTCCTCGCTGGGGGAGTGCCCCCCGGGACAGGCCTGCTTCAAGGGTGAGTGCCTGGCGGGGCTGCCCTGCGGCGGGCGCTGCGAGCCCGGGCAGGGGTGCGTGCCGTCCTCGGACCGCTGCCAGGACTACGCCTGCCCGGCGTCGTGCGCGCCCGGGTTCATCGCCACGTTCAAGGACAACCGGGACATCTGGGACAGCTGCACCTTGGAGAAGCAGGGGTGCGAGTGCGCGGAGTTGCCCGGCATCACCTCCGGAGATCTCGGGCGCTTCTCCGCCGCCGCGGCGGACGTGCCAGCCCGGGAGCTGGTGGTGTCGCAGTACGACGGCGAGTACGGGGACCTCGTGGTGTCCCGGTTTGATCTCTCCGGCGCGGAGCTGAAGCGGCAGTACGTGGACGGGGTGCCCGCGGGGCAGGCCACGTTTGGCCCGTCCGGTGCGCGCGGCGGCGTGACCGAGCCGGGCATGGACGTGGGCCGCCACACCGACGTGGCGGTGGGCCCCTCGGCCACCTACGTGGCCTACTACGACGTGGGGGCCGGGGACCTGAAGCTGGCGTGGCAGCCGAGCGCGTCCGGGACGTGGACCACGCTGAAGGTGGACGGGGACAGCGGGGACCTGGGGCTCTACACCTCCGTGGCGGTGGACTCGGATGGCCTGCCCGCCATCACCTATTTCCAGCGCGGGGGGGCGGCCTCCTTCAACGCGGCGGACTGCCCGGCCGGCAGCGCCAGCGGCCCGGTGGCCAACGTCACCGCGCTGAAGCTGGCGCGCGCCAAGGTGGCCCAGCCCTCCTCGGCGGCGGACTTCGAGATCACCACCCTGGCCTGCGCCGCCCGCCCGGCCGCGGCCTGCGCCTCGTGCGGCAGCGGCACGGTGTGCGCGGACACGGGCTCCGGTACCCCCTCGTGCATGCCCATCTCCACCGCGTGCACCCCCGCGTGCGATCCCAACAGCCAGGCCTGCGTCACCTTCGGCGGCGCGGCGGTGTGCGCGGACACGTACAACCCGTCCCAGCTGGCGGAGGTACCCAACGGCGTGGGGCTGTTCTCGTCGCTGGCATTCAACGGCAAGGACGCCTACGTGGCCTACATGCGCCGCACGCTGGACGCCGCCTCGGGGCTGTCGGACGGCAACCTGTACGGCATGCGGGTGCAGGCGGGGCAGGCGCGCGGCACCGCCGTCATCCTGGACACCAGCGGGGACACCGGCTTCTTCCCGGACGTGAAGGTGGACCCATCCACCAAGGAGGTGCTGGTCAGCTACCACGACTTCACCTCTCGGGCGCTGAAGCTGTACCGCGGCAACGGCTTCGTGAGTGGACAGACGCCGGAGATCATTGACTCCGGGGCGGGCGCGGCCGGCAGCGGCCAGAGCGCCTGGGTGGGCACGGACAGCGCGCTCGTCTTCACCCCCACGGGGCAGCTGTACTGCGCCTACCAGGACGCCACCAACGGGGACCTGCGGCTCTCTCGCCGCAGCGGCGCCACGTGGGAGGCGCTCACGCCGCTGCGCACGGACGGGGCGGTGGGCTTCTTCGCGGACGCGGTGTCGCTCGAGTCCAAGCTGCTCGTCTCCCACGCGCGGTTGAAGGCGCGTTCGGTGGGCGGCGAGGCGGTGCTGGACAACCGGCTGCTCGTGGACGTGACGGACGCGCTGTAGTTCAGCCCGCCCCGAGCCCCAGCAGCCACAGCACGCCGTCCAGGCCGCTGACGTCCAGGGTCGCCCCCGCGGCGGCGCGCACGCGCGGCTTGGCGCGGAAGGCCACCCCCAGCCCGGCCGCCTGAAGCATGGGGATGTCGTTGGCGCCGTCCCCCACCGCCACCACCTGCCCGGGCGAAAGCCCCGCCTCGGCGGCCAGCTGCCGCAGCGTGGCCGCCTTCACCTGGCCGTTCACCACCTGCCCCACCACCTGCCCGGTGAGGCGGCCGTCCTGCACCTGCAGCACGTTGGAGCGGACGAAGTCGATTCCCAGCCGCGCCGCCAGCG
>VGRA01000708.1 GCA_016875515.1 Deltaproteobacteria bacterium
AGAGCATGAAGAAGCGGCTGCCGGCCTTCGGCGTCCAGGCGCTGCCGAAAGCTGACAGCACCGCCCGTCCCTGCGAGGAGGCGGGCCCGTTGAAGGCCGAAGAGGACACCCCCGAGCAGATCTCCGCTGCGCGGGCGAAGTCGCCTGGCAGGGTGGCGCTGGAGGTCAACCCCTGGTCGCAGCCCGCGGCCGGCTCGTCCACCTGGCCGTTGCAGTTGTTGTCCGTGTTGTCCCCCGCCACCTCGATGCCGCCCGGCCCCACGAACGCCTCGTCGTCGTTGCAGTCCGGCGCCTTCCCGTTGGTGGGCGTGCCGTACTGGTAGCCGTCCCCATCCGCGTCGAAGCCGGAGATCTTGTTGTCCACCTTGCCGTCGCAATCGTTGTCCTTGCTGTCGAGCACCTCGACGGCGCCGGGGAAGGCGGTCGGGTCGAAGTCGTTGCAGTCCTCCAAGCAGGTGGAGAACCCGTCGGCGTCCTGGTCGAAGCCGTCGTCGACCACGCCGTCGCAGTCGTTGTCCAGGCCGTCACACACCTCGGGGCCGGCGATGCAGCCCTGGGGGACCTTTCCCCCATCCGCTGACCCGCCTCCGGCCGTGCCGCCGCCAGTCCGAGGGCGGTCACCGTCATTGCGGATATCGACGTTGATGCCGCATCCGGCAGTCCAGGCGACCAGGGGACCGCACATCAACAGGGCAATCAATGGACGACGCATGGCGAACGCTCCTGGGAAGAGACGAGAGGATCCGCGACCGCGCCCGGGGCTTCAAGCACCAACGCCGCCGGCGTGAAACCCGGAACGGACGCGCATGGCGCACGGCCGGCCCCGGGAATACGGTGGACTGCGGTCCCCATTGAAGAACGGCACCCCGCTCGCCGTCCTAAAGCGCGAACATCGCACTGGAGTCCATAAGATGCGCCTTCACCGCCTCGCACTGCTCGTCCTCACCTCGTGCGCCTTCCCCGCCATCGCGGGAGACGTGGACCCCGCCTCGCTCTACGAACTCTCCGCGGCGGGCACCCCCGCCAGGCTGAAGGCGGGGAAGGCCGGGACGCTTGTGCTGGAGATCAAGCCACGGGGGGAGGCCCATGTCTCGGAGGAGTCCCCGCTCGCGGTGGAACTCTCTGGAAAGAACGTGAAGCTGGGTAAGGAGAAGCTCTCCCGCTCAGACGCGACGGCCCCTCGCTCTCCGCGCTTCGAGGTCCCCATGACCGCGGAGCAGCCGGGCCAGGGCGGCGTAGAGGTCAGGGCCACGTTCTTCATCTGCACCGAGAACCTCTGCGCGCGTCAGAAGAAGCAGTTGTCCATTCCCGTGACCGTGGAATAGGAGCTCCGGCCGGGCCATGTGTGGCCCCAGGAGCGAGCGGCCCAACCATGAGCAGGCATCCACGCGGGGCAGAGAGGGACGGGCGGCTCGGCCCGCCGGAGCGCACCCCGGGCGACGACCGCCACCTCTACGGCGTCAACCCCGTGCTCGAGGCCCTCCGCGCCCGGCCTGGCCAGCTCGAGCGACTGCTCGTAGCGGAGGGACACCTTTCGGCCAGCGCAGCGGCGGAGATTCTGTCGCGCGCCCGGGACGCAGGGGTGAAGGTGGACCGCGTGCCCCGGGAGAAGTTGAACAGCCTTGCAGGTGGCGGCGTCCACCAGGGCGTGGTGGCCCGGGTGCGGACATTCGAGTACGCGACGCTGGAGGACCTCCTGGATGCGGCGGCCGCCTCTGGCCGTCCTCCGCTGGTCGTGGTTCTGGACGGCATCCAGGATCCCCGCAACCTCGGCGCCATCATCCGGTCTGCCCACGCACTGGGCGCGCAGGGGGTGGTCATTGCTCAGGACCGTGCGGCGCAGGTCACCGGTGCGGTGGCCAAGGCCTCTGCGGGCGCGGTCGAGCACTGCGCCGTGGCGCGGGTCACCAACGTGCGGCGTGCGCTGGAGGAACTGAAGGAAGCGGGGCTCTGGGTGGCCGCCGCGGACCCGGAGGGCACGGTGGAGCTGCCGCAGGCACCCCTGGATGGGCCCCTCGCGCTCGTGGTGGGGGCCGAGGGGCCGGGCGTCCGCAAGGGGGTGCTTGAGGCGTGCGACCACCGGGTG
>VGRA01000709.1 GCA_016875515.1 Deltaproteobacteria bacterium
CGCGCAGCCCGCCGCCCAGCTTCCCCAGCGCGTTGCCGGGGCCGAAGTTGTCCAGCAGCCCCACCGCGTAGAAGTTCCACCCCAGCTTCTCGATGGGGAGGTGCACCTTCAGCAGGTTGGCGCCGAGCCGCTGGTCGAAGATGGCGAGCGGATCCCGCTGGGCCGGGGACAGGAAGTCCCCCGGCTGCCAGAAGCGGGCAACCGTCCAGCGCACGTGCTGGCGGCCCGCGGTGATGAAGAGCGTCTGCCCCACGTCGAACTTCAGCCACAGCTGGTCCAGCAGGAAGTTGGGGTTGGCCGTGGTGCGGGCCGTCCCGAACGTGGTGGGGGCGCTGCCGCTGCTGAGGTCCGTGCTGTTGCCGCTGCCGGTCTGCGAGGACTGCGTGGCGCCCAGCACCGAGAGGCCGGAGAGGGAGGAGCCGGCGTTGGGATCCAGGGTGGGATCGTACGAGACGCGAAACCGCGCGTAGCCGCGGATGCGCTCGCTGGGGCGCGCGTCCATGTAGACGTCCAGCAGGGTGGGGCTGCTGAAGCGGACGTCCTTGAACGCCTGGTCATCTGCCGGGTTGGCGAAGTAGCGGAGGTAGAACTGCCCGCCTATCTGCAGCGGGTCCTCCACCGCCTCGCCGGACTTGAACTTGTCCTCCGCCGCCGGGCCGGACAACAGGTCCAGCGCGCGCGCGTCCCCGCCTTCCCCTGGCTCTCCGGGGCGGGTGGGGGCATCCGGCGCCACCCGGGGCGCGGGCGGCGCGGCAGCGGGCGTGGCCTCCCCGGGGCCGCCAAAGAGGTCGGCCTCCGCCGGGCGGTCCGCCTCCTGGGCCAAGGTGGGTCCGCACAAGGCGGCGGCGAACAGCGCGGCGGCGGGGGAGAGGCGGCTCATCGGCTCTTGCTCTCGACCCAGGCCTTGGTGAACTGGTTGGCCTCCAGCGGACGCAGGTCCACGGTCTTGGTGAGGATGACCGTGCTGTTGGCCTTCTCCACCTCGTCGAAGAAGCGCATCTCCTCGGGGAACCACACGTCCGCCTTCTTGGTCTCACTGAAGACCTTCTTCCAGCGCGGGTAGTAGGCGGTGCGCATCAGCCGGCCGGACAGGGCGAACTCCTGCCGCTTGAGGATGTTGCCGCTCTCCTGGTCCACCCAGAGCTTCACCACCGGGTAGGCCACGTCCACGCCCTCCTTGGCCTTGAGCGTGAGCGCGTGCACCTTGAACTTCCCGAGCGTGGACCCGCCGTCGTAAGTGGCGTCGTACTCGTCGGCCAGGCGGGACTCGTCGAAGTCCTGGCGGCGGCTGTCCGTTCCCGCGATCCGCTCGCGCTCGGTGCGGCGCTCCCACTTGCCGGTGCCCGGATCGTAGGACCAGAGGTTCTTGTCCATCCGCAGGTAGCCCTTGCCCGCCTCGCCCTTGGGCTTGGTGAACAGGATCATCAACTTGTCGTCCCCGTCCCGGCGGTAGACCATGGCCTCGCGCACCACGTCCGACTTGTCCTTCTCCTTTTGCTCCAGGTACATGAGCGCCCGGTAGTCACCCCCGTTGCGCTGGCGGTCATCAAGCGCGGCGACCAGGTTCTTGACCTCCTCGGGGGAGAGCGGCGCCGCGGCGGCGAGCGCGGGAAGGAGGGCGAGGGCGGCGGCGACGAGCGTGCGGTGGATCACGTGGGACTCCTCTGGGTTCAGCCGACGTGCTGCATGGCGGTGACGGGGTTGAGGCGTGCCGCCCACCAGGACGGGACGAGCGAGATCACCGAGATGCACCCGGTGATGAAGGCCACCGTGAAGGCAATGGCGCCTCCGTGGATGGCCAGGTGGAGCGTGTCCGACATCAGGAACAGCTGGACGGCCAGCGGCACGTGGATGTTCAACGCGTTGAGGGTGGCGGAGAGCAGCAGCCCCGCCACCGCCCCGGCCACTGCGCCGCACAGCCCCAGCAGCACCGCCTCGGCCAGGAACATCCGCAGCACCTGCCCGCGCTGCATCCCCATGGCCCGCAGCGTGCCGATCTCCCGGGTACGCTCCCGGATGGCAATGGCCATGGTGTTCATGATGCCAATGCCCACCACGACCAGCAGCGCCAGGGTGAGGATGAAG
>VGRA01000710.1 GCA_016875515.1 Deltaproteobacteria bacterium
CCGCCCGCAAGGAGCTGGCCACGGTGCTGTCGGACGAGTTCTGCTACTGCGGCTGCCCGCACTCGCTGGGGGCGTGCCTCAAGACGCACGCGTGCCGCCACGCGCGGCGGATGGCGCTGTTGGCCGCGGCGGACGCCTCTCAGGGCGTGCCGGCGGTGGAGACCATCGTCAGCCTGGGCAACCACTACCGGGGCTTCGGCCAGAAGCGCGCTGCCTTCAAGGTGGACGCGCGCCAGTGCATGGGCCCTGCGGACGCCCCCGTCACGGTGGTGGAACTCAGCGACTTCGAGTGCCCCTTCTGCAACGCCGCACGCCCCATGCTGAAGCAGTTGGTGGCCGGGGCGAAGGGGAAGGTGCGGCTCTGCTACGCCCCGTTCCCGCTCTCCTCCCACCCCAACGGCGTGCCGGCGGCCAGCGCGGTCCTCTTCGCCCGGGACGCGGGGAAGTTCTGGGAGATGCACGACGCGCTGTTCGACCACCAGGCGGAGCTGTCCGTGGCGCGCGTGGCGGAGCTGGGCAAGGAGCTGGGACTGGATGCCAGGGCCCTGTCCCGCGCCATGGCAGAGGGGAAGTACAAGGCGGAGATTGACGCCTCGCGCGAGGCGGGCCTTGCCGCCGGGGTGGACGCCACGCCCAGCCTGTACATGAACGGCCGCAAGCACGTCCTGCCCTTCGACCTGGCCACGCTCGCCCACTCCGTGGAGGACGAACTGGAGTGGACCGAGCACAAGGGCTGGGGCCCGGACGCCCGCTGAGCGCCATGTCCACGGGCCAGCTGCCATACCTCACTGCGGATGTGCCCGGTTCCGGGGGCGTGCTGCGGCGGTCCCCCGAGGACTTCGTGGTGGAGGAGGTGCCCGCCTACCTGCCGTGCGGCGAGGGGGAGCACCTGTACCTGCACGTGCGCAAGCGCGGCCTGTCCACCCCGGAGCTGGCCCGGCAGCTCGCGCGTGCGCTCGGGGTGGGGGAGCGCGAGGTCTCCTGGGCAGGGCTCAAGGACCGCCACGCCGTCACCACGCAGTGGCTGTCCCTGCCCGCGAAGACCGCGGAAGTGGCTCTCGCCGGCCTGCAGCTGCCGCCCGGGGTGGAGCTGCTGACGGCGAAGCGGCACGGCAACAAGCTGAAGAACGGCCACCTGCGCGGCAACCGCTTCACGCTGTGGTTGAGGGACGTCGCGGACGCGGGCGCGGCGCACGCCTCCTTCGAGCGGCTGGTGGCCGCAGGGGTGCCCAACTACTTCGGCGAGCAGCGCTTCGGGCTGAAGGACGACAACGCGGAGGCCGGCAAGCTGCTGCTGCGGGGGGAGCGGCTGCCGCGGCGCCCCTCCGCCTTCGAGCGCAAGCTGTTCCTCTCCGCCTACCAGTCCCAGCTGTTCAACCGGCTCGCCGCGGCGAGGGTGGAGGCGGGGACGCTGGGGCGGGCCCTCTCCGGGGACGTGCTGCGCAAGACGGAGACGGGCGGCCTGTTCGTGTGCGAGGTGCCGGAGGTGGACCAGCCCCGCGTGGAGGCGCGCGAGGTGTCCCCGGCCGGCCCCCTGTACGGGCCGAAGGTGCCGCGCGCCGCCGGCGCGGTGGCCGAGGCGGAGGAGGCCGTGCTCGCCTCCGAGGGGATGACGCTGGAGGACTTCCGCCGGGGCAAGGACGAGACCGAGGGCGGCCGGCGCCCCTACCGCGTCTTCCTGGGGGAGCCCGCGTTCGAGCAGGACGGCACCGGGTTGCGGCTCGCCTTCTCCCTCCCGCGCGGCAGCTACGCCACCGTGGTGGTGCGCGAGCTCACCAAGGGCGCCCCCGCCGCGGGCTGAGGAGAAGGGACATGGCACGTTCAACGGACGTCTCGGTGCACCTGGGGCGCGCGCTCGCCCTCCCGCTGGCCGCCGCGCTCGGCCTCTCCGCCGCGCTGGCGTGGCGAGCTGCCGGGCCTGCAACGGACGCGGAGGCCCCCCTGCGGCTGCCGCGGGTGCAGGACGGCCCGCGGGACGGGAACGTGGCGCTCGCCGCCGAGCCGCCTCCCGCGCCGGGCCGCCCCGAGAGGCCCCTGCGCGCCGCGGTGGGGGGGCGCCTGTCTGCCGCGCCGCTGGTGCTGGCC
>VGRA01000711.1 GCA_016875515.1 Deltaproteobacteria bacterium
TCTCCTCCTGGAGCGCGCGGAGCACCGGCTCCAGCTGGACGACGCAGGTGTCGTCGTCGGCCAGGTTGGCGGAGCCCGCCTTGAAGTTGCAGCGGAGGGTGTCCTTCTTCGCCACCCGGACCTCCTCGCCCTTGCCGCAGCGGGCAGACGCGTAGAGCTTGGGGTTGGCAGCCACGTCAGCGTCCTGGGCGAACGCGGCAGGCGCGGACAGCAGGGCAACGGATGCGGCGAGCGTGCGGAAGTTCATGGTCAGGGTCTCCAGGCGGAGGGATTTACGAACGGCGCGAACGGAAGGACAGGGCCGCGAGCAGCAGCGGAAAGAGGGCCACCGCGCCCCCCGTGGCGCTGCACCCGGCCGAGGGCAGCCCGCCGCCCGAGCCGGTGCCGGCGTCCATGCCGGCGTCCATGCCGGCGTCCATGCCGGCGTCCACGCCCGCGTCCGGCACCGCGTTCAGCTCGCACTCGAACTGCTCGTTGCAGGAGGACTGGGCGTTGCACTGCCCGTCATTGAGGCAGCCGTTGGGGCCCAGATGGTAGCACTTGCAGGTGCCGAGGGTGGTGTTGCAGCCGCCGCCGGGGACTTCGCCGCTGATGTCGCAGAACACGACGGGGCCGAAGTTCGTGCCTTCGTAGGTCTCCGAGCAGTCGGTCATCGCCTCGTCGGCGGTCAGGTCGGACTCGCACAGCTCGCCCGTCTCGGTCGGGGTCACGGCAAAGGCGGGGGCGGCAACGGCCAGCAGAGCCGCGGTGGCAAGGTGCTTCAGGTGGTTCATCATGGTCGTTCGATTCCTCGTGTAATGGGCGCGCGCCCGATCGAAACGCGGCGTGTCGTAGAACAGCCCCGCGTGCGCGTCAACGACGGCACTGCCCCGGGGGCTGTTCACCGCCCCGTTGCGTTCAACGCCCCTCCGGCCCCACCGGGATGGCCGCCACGCCCACCAGCTGCAGCCGCGCCCCCTCCGTCACGCCGTGGCGCGCCGCCCACCCGCCCGGCACCTCCAGCACGTACGCGCTGGGGCGCCCCACGCCGCGCGGCGCGAGCGACCCCGGGGTGGCGTTCTCCACCACCCCCACCACCTCGCCCCCCGGCCCCAGGAAGAGCAGGTCCAGCGGGATGAGCGTGTTCTTCATCCAGAAGGCGTGGTCCACCACCTCCGGGAACACGAACAGCATCCCCTCGTCCTCGCCCAGCCCTGTGCGCCACATGAGCCCCCGCTCGCGGGCCTGCGCCGTGGCGGCCACCTCCACGCGGACTTCGAGTGGCGCGCCGAACGCGTCCGTCCACCGCACGGAGGCGCGCGGCAGGGGCGGACCGCCGTAGTCTTTCGTCGTGACATCCACCGGCGGCGCCAAGGTGCGCGCGGGGGGATGCTTGGGCTCCGCCTGGCACGCGGAAAGTGGGAGCGCGGCGCCGAGCAGCACGGCAGGGAGGGACAGGGGACGCATGGGCGCCGAGCACTGTATAGGAGGCAACACCATGGGACAGTTCCTCCTTCGTCTGGGCGCGCTGACGGGCCGGGGCGGCGTCCGCGTGGCGCTGCTGGGGCTGACCGGAGGCGGCACCGCCCTCACCTCGCTGCCGCTGCTGGGGCTGCCCGGGTACGAACTGTCCGAGGCGCTCTCCCTGCTGGGGGGCCTTGCCGCCTCCCTCACCGGCTGCGCGGCCTACCGGGTGGAGCAGGGGGCGCTGCGCGGGGAGTCCGGCTACGGCATCCTCCACCCGCTGCCCGCGGGCATGGGGGTGGCCGCCGCCGCCTTCACCTCCACCGTGGCCACGCTGGCAGCCTCGCTCGTGCCCCTGGCGGTGGCCGCCGCCCGCGCGGCGCTGGGCACCCCGTGCGATCCCTGGCGCGCGCTGGGCTTCTTCCCGCTGCTCGTGCCGCCCTCGCTGCTGCTCGGCAGCCTCCTGGGCCTCTTCGCCGCCGCGGCGAGCGACCGCCGCCTGGGGGCGCTCGGGGCATGGGCCCTCCCCTTCGCCGCCCTCACCCTGGCCACGGTGTGGCCGCTGGTGCAGGGGCCCCAGGTGTACGCCTACCACCACCTGGCCGGTTACTTCCCGGGGCCGCTTTACGACGAGGCGCTC
>VGRA01000712.1 GCA_016875515.1 Deltaproteobacteria bacterium
GCCCGGCCGCCGGCGCGTCCAGCGTCCCCAGCACGTGCAGGAAGGTGCTCTTGCCCGCTCCCGAGGCGCCCACCAGGGAGACCAGCTCCCCCCGCTCGATGTCCAGCGACACCCCGCGCAGCACGTCAATGCGCTTGCCGTGGAGGAAGTAGCTCTTCCAGACGTCCCGGATGGAGAGGAAGGACATGGCGCTCACTCGGACTTCAGCCCTTCCACCGGCTCCACCCGGGAGGCCTTGAGCGCCGGGTACACGGAGGCGAGGAAGGTCACCAGGATGGCGATGACCACGGGCACGGCCGTCTGCAGGGGTTCAATCTTCACCGGCAGCGAGGGGATGTAATAGACCTCCGGGTCCAGCTTGATGCCCACCCGCTCGATGAAGAGGCACCAGGCGAGCCCGGACACCAGCCCCAGCAGCGAGCCGGCCACGCCTATCTGCAGCCCCTCTGCCAGGAAGATCTTCACGATGCCGCCGTCCGGCACGCCGAGCGCCTTGAGCACGGCGATCTCCTTGCGCTTCTCCAGCACCAGCATGATGACCGTGGCCACGATGAGCCCCGCGGCCACCACCACGATGATGCTGAGGATGATGCCCATCACCAGCTTCTCCAGCCGCAGCGCAGAGAAGAGGTTCTTGTTCATCTCCCCCCAGTCCTTGGTGCGGTACGGGTAGCCGTCCAGCGCCTGCAGCACGGTGCGGGAGATGCGGCGCGCGTCGTCAATGTCCGCCACCTTCAGCTCCAGCCCGGTGACCCCCTTCACCCCGAAGAAGGACTGCGCGTCCTCCAGCCGGATGTAGACCATCTTCGAGTCGTACTCGTACATGCCGGAGTAGAAGATGCCGGCCACCCGGAAGGGGCGGCTCTTGGGCATGGGGCCCTGCGGCCCCAGCTCCCCGCCCAGCGGGGAGACCACGTTCACCCGGTCCCCCACCACCACCTTGAGCGAGGAGGCCAGCTCCCGCCCCACGAGGACGCCGGGCAGCACGGCCTGCTTGCCGGCGCCCGGGCTGCGCTCCAGTTGCACGAGCGCGTCGTCCAGCACGGGATCCCTCGCCGCCGCCGGCTGCTCGGGCCGGGCGGGCTTCTCGTCCAGGGCCGCCCCGCCCTTCAGCGAAAGGCGTGCCGCCACCTGCTCCGGGTGGGTCAGCCACTCCAGCTTGCCGCCCGGCTGGATGTTGCTGGGCAGGTCCGAGACGGAGCCGATGGTGACCGGATCTATCCCCTTGATGATGGTCCCGGCGATGTTGCCCTCCGAGGAGATCATCACCTCGTTGAGGATGAAGGGGGTCACGCCCGCCACGCCGGCCACGCCGGCCACCTTCTTCGCCACGTCCGGGTACTCGGAGAAGTCCTCCGAGTACTTCATCACCACGGCGTGGGCGTTGGTGCCCAGGATCTTCTTCTGCAGGTCCAGCTCGAACCCGCTCATCACGGACAGGACGATGACGAGCGCCATCACCCCCACGCCCACCCCGCCCACCGACAGCGAGGTCATCATGGCGGTGGGGGTCAGCTCGCGCAGCTTCCAGGCGTGCAACGCCTCGGACGCGGCGAGCGGGTCCTTCTCTCCCAGCGCCCGGATGCGGGTGCGCTCCACCGCCGCCTCCGCGGCGCGCAGCACCGCGTAGAGCAGCAGCGGCGGCAGGATGCCGAACAGCAGCACGCAGAGCGTCCCCAGCAGGAAGCGCGGGCGCAGCAGGTTGACGTGCCTCCCGGCGATGAAGAGCTCCGTCCCGGCCCGCAGGTCCACCCGCCCGCTGCCGGTGGCCACGAAGCCGCAGGTGATGCCCAGCACCATCACCAGCACCAGCCCCGCGTAGGCCAGCCAGAAGGAGGCCTCGGGCCGGCCAATCAGGGACGCCAGGTACATGACCTCCCGCAGCCTGTAGCCGAACTGCAGGGACAGGTCCGGGCTCATGGCCACCGCGGTGAGCAGCAGCGGCACCGGCAGGCCGAAGTACAGGAGCCCCAGCGTCAGCTCCGGGATGGAGAGGCGCTTGCTGCGCACCGCGCCGAGGAAGCCGGCCACCAGGGCCAGCGCGGCCGCCGCGGTGCCGGCCACGGAGAAGGCCGCGAGCGG
>VGRA01000713.1 GCA_016875515.1 Deltaproteobacteria bacterium
GCACCTGCTGAGCCCCCCCCGCCCCGCCGAGCGCGCCCGCCGCGCCGCCTGGGCGGGCCGCTTCACCTGGGAGGGCCACGCGCGCAGGGTGCGCGAGGCGTACGCGGCGCTGGGGGCGGCCGCGTGAAGGTCCTCTTCCTCAGCCCCGTGGGCGTGCTCGGAGGCGCCGAGCGGTCGCTGCTGGACATGGTGGAGGCGGTGCGCGCCGAGCGCCCCGGCTGCGAGCTGTCCGCGCTCGCCTGCGCGGACGGGCCGCTCGTGCAGAGGCTGGGCGAGGTGGGGGTGCAGGTGGCGGTCCGGCAGATGCCGGAGTCGCTGCGCTCCATCGGGGACAGCGAGGACCCCGGGGCGCTGGCCTTCCTGCGCACCGCGCTGGGAAGCCGCGGCGCGTCGCTGCCCGGGCCGTCGCTGGTGCGCTACCTGGGAGAGGTGCGCGAGGTGGTCCGCCACTTCGTCCCGGACATCATCCACTCCAACGGCATCAAGACGCACCTGCTCTCGGCGGCGCTGCGCGGGACGGGGCCGAAGATGGTGTGGCACGTGCGGGACTTCCTCTCCCAGCGTCCGGTGGTGCCCTCGCTGCTGCGCCCGCTGGCCGGCGGGGTGGACCTGTGCCTGGCCAACTCGCGCGCGGTGAAGGAGGACACGGAGCGTGCCCTGCCCGGGGTGCGCTGCGAGGTGGTCTACAACGGCATTGACGTGGCGGCGTTCCGTCCCGCCCCGGGGCAGGACCAGGCCGCGTCGCCCGCGCCGTTCCGCGTGGGGCTGCTGGGCACCTTCGCGCGCTGGAAGGGGCACGAGCTGTTTTTGCGCGCGACGGCGCACTACCGGGCCCGCTTCGCGGACGAGCCCGCGGTCAGCTTCCACGTGGTGGGAGGGGCCATCTACGAGACGAGCAACTCGCAGGTGTCGCTCCCCGAGCTGGAGGCGCTCGCGGATGCGCTGGGCGTGCGCGGGTGCGTCACGTTCCACCCCTTCACCGAGTCCCCCGAGCGGTCCATCTGCGGGCTGGACCTGGTAGTGAACGCGAGCACCCGCCCCGAGCCGTTCGGGCGCACCATCGTCGAGGGGATGGCCTGTGCGCGGCCGGTGCTGGCGCCGGCGGCCGGGGGGCCGCTGGAGATCGTCGAGCCGGGGCGCACGGGCTGGCTGTTCGAGCCGGGCTCTGCCAAGGCGCTCGCCTCGGCCATCCACGCCGCCGCGTGCAGCAGCCCGGAGGCGCGGGCGCAGATGGGCGCCCGGGCGAGGCAGGCGGTGGAGTCCCGCTTCACCCGACGGGAGCTGGGGCGCTCGCTCGTGGCCGCCTACGACGCCTGCCGTCCCTGAGCGCGCGCGCACGCCGCCTCGAGCGCGGAGGCGGTGGCTTCCCACGTGAGCCCCTCCGCGCGCCGCCGGGCGGCCTGCCCCAGCGCCGCGGCGCGGGCGGGGTCCGCGAGCAGCAGGCCGAGCGCGCGCACCAACCCCGCCACGTCCAGCGGAGGGACGGTGAGCCCTTCCACCCCGTCGTCCAGCACGTCCGGGATTCCGCCGACGCGGGTGGCCACCGCGGGCAGCCCCGAGGCCATGGCCTCCAGCAGCGCGAGCGGAGAGCCCTCGGACACCGAGGGCATGACGAACACCTCGTGGGCCGCCAATTCCCGGGCCACGGCCCCCTCCTCCTCCACCCGCGGGAGGACGCGCACGGAGGCGCGGCACTCCGGGGGGAAGTCAGCGAGCACCTCGGCCTCGCCCGCCCCCGTGCCCAGCAGCGTGAGGCGGGCGCCGGGGTGGCGCGCATGGACCACAGGCCAGGCCGCCTCCACCAGCCGCCGCCCCTTCACCTCCAGCCACCCGCCGATGAAGAGGACCCTCCCGGCAAGGCCGGCCCGTGCCGCAGGGTTGAACGTTCCTGCATCCACCCCGTTGGCCATGGGGAAGACCCTGTCCGCGGGCACGCCGAGGAGGCCCAGGTAGGCCGCGTCCTCCCGGGAGAGGCACCCCACCGCGTCCGCCAGCCGGACGGCGGCGTCCGACTGCCAGTTGCGGACGAGCCGGGGCTTGACGCGCCGGCCCAGCGGGATGTCGGCCAGCCCGGCCGCT
>VGRA01000714.1 GCA_016875515.1 Deltaproteobacteria bacterium
CCATTGAGCAGCTGGCCGAGAAGTCCTCGTACCTCGAGGTGGCCTACCTCGTCATGAACGGCCAGTTGCCCACCAAAACGCAGTTGGAGGAGTTCACGTACCTGGTGACGCACCACACGTACGTGCACGAGAACATCAAGACCTTCATGGACGGGTTCCGGTACGACGCGCACCCCATGTCCATCCTGGCCTCCACGGTGGCGGCCCTCTCCGGCTTCTACCCGGACGCGAAGAACGTGCATGACGAGCGCGTGCGCCGCATCCAGATGATCCGGCTGATTGCGAAGATGCCCACCATTGCCGGCTTCAGCTACCGGCACAACATGGGGCTGCCGTACGTCTATCCGGACAACGACCTGTCCTACGCCGGCAACTTTCTCTCCATGATCAAGCGGATGGGCGAGACCAGGTACAAGGTCAACCCGGTCCTCGAGCGTGCGCTGGACATCCTCTTCATCCTGCACGCGGACCACGAGCAGAACTGCTCCACCACGGCCACCCGCCTGGTGGGCAGCTCGCAGGTGGACCCCTACTCGGCGGTGGCCGCGGGCGTGACCGCGCTGTACGGCCCGCTGCACGGCGGCGCCAACGAGGCGGTGCTGCGCATGCTCCGCGAGATCGGCCACATCTCCAAGGTTCCGGAGTTCGTTGCCCGCGTGAAGGAGGGCAAGGGCGGCGACAAGCTGATGGGCTTCGGCCACCGCGTGTACAAGAGCTACGATCCGCGCGCCAAGGTCATCAAGCGGGTGGCGGACGAGGTGTTCGAGGTGACGGGCAAGAACCCGCTCATCGACATCGCCGTGGAGCTGGAGCGGATTGCCCTGCAGGACGACTACTTCGTCAAGCGGAAGCTCTACCCGAACGTGGACTTCTACTCGGGGCTCATCTACGAGGCCATGGGCTTCCCGGTGGACATGTTCCCGGTGCTCTTCGCCATCCCGCGCACGGTGGGCTGGGTCTCCCAGTGGGAGGAGATGGTGAAGGATCCCGAGCAGAAGATCGGCCGCCCGCGGCAGATCTTCACGGGCGCCTCCCGCCGGGACTACGTGGGGATCGAGAAGCGTTAGTCATCTACTCCTGGAGTTCCGCTTGCCCGCCGGCGGCCGCAGAGGCCTCGGCGGGCGAGCCGTTTACGGGGACCGCGGGAGCGCCCGCTCAGGGAGACTCGCGCCCGCGCTCGCGCTCTCCCTCCGCGTACAGCTGCTCCACCAACTCGTGGTACTTCGCCTCCACCACCTTGCGCCGCAGCTTGAGCGTGGGGGTGAGCTCCCCGCCCTCCACCGTGAAGTCGTGGGGGAGGACGCGGAAGCGCCGGACTCGCTCGAAGCGCGCCACGTGGGCGTTCAGCTGCGCGTCCACCTGTCCGCGGAGGTAGTCCAGGAACCGCGGATCCGAGGCGAGCGCAGCCGGGTCCCCGGGCAAGCCGTGGGCGGCGGCGAAGGCGGGAACGCGGAGGGGATCCAGCGCCAGCAGCGCCACCAGGTGGTTGCGGCGCTCGCCCACGACCAGCGCGTTGCCCAGCGGATCAATGCCCTTGAGCCGCTGCTCCAGCGCCGCGGGGGCCGTCTTCTTGCCGCCCGAGGTGACGAGGATCTCCTTCTTCCGCCCGGTGACGCGCAGGTAGCCGTCCTCGTCCAGCTCCCCCACGTCCCCCGTGTGCAGCCAGCCGTCCTGCACAAGCTCCGTTGTGGCCGCCGGCTCCTTGAAGTAGCCCATGCAGACGTTCTCTCCCCGCACCAGGATCTCCCCGTCACCTGCAATCCGGACGGACACCCCGAGCATGGGGCGGCCCGGAGAGCCGAAGCGCGTGTGGTCCTCGGTGCTGACGGTGGCGGGACCGGTCACCTCGGACTGGCCGTAGACCTCGCGGATGACCAGGTCGAGCGAGGAGAAGAACTCCAGCACGTCCACGCCTATGGGCGCCGCCGAGCTGACGCAGATCCACGCGCGGTCCAGTCCCAGCCGCGCCTTGAGCGGCCCCAGGACCAGCTTCTGGGCCGCCTTGAACTTCACCTCCAGCGCCATGGGGACGCGCATGCCGGAGAGCGCCACGCGGTTCCGCTCGGCCACCACCCGCC
>VGRA01000715.1 GCA_016875515.1 Deltaproteobacteria bacterium
CCTCGCCGCTGGCGCGCCGCATGGCCCAGGCGCAGGGGCTGCAGCTGGAATCCCTGGCTGGCAGCGGTCCCAATGGCCGCGTGGTGAAGCGGGACGTGGAGGCGGCGCTGGCCCGTGGCGGGGCTGCCCGTCCCGCGGAAGCCGCTGCCGCCTTCGCCCGCGCCGCGCCGGAGGTGCAGCCGCTCTCCAACATGCGCCGCGTCATTGCCCAGCGCATGACCGAGGTGAAGCCGGGCGTGCCGCACTTCTACCTGACGGTGGACGTGGACATGGCCGCTGCGCTGCAGATCCGCGAGGAGGCCAAGGCGGTCGAGTCCAAGGTGTCGGTCAACGACATCATCGTGAAGGCCGCTGCGGTGGCGCTGCGCCGGGTGCCGAAGATGAACGCCCAGTTCGGCGGGGACCACGTCCTGCAGCTGCATGACGCGGACGTGGGCATTGCCGTGGCCATTGAGGACGGGCTGGTGACGCCCATCGTCCGCAACGCGGACCAGAAGGGGTTGGGGCAGATCTCCGCAGAGGCGCGGGATCTCGCCGAGCGCGCGCGCGGCCGGAAGTTGAAGCCGGAGGAGTACGCGGGCGGTTCCATCACCGTCTCCAACCTGGGCATGTTCGGCATTGACCAGTTCGTGGCGGTCATCAACCCGCCGCAGGCCGCCATCCTCGCGGTGGGCCAGGTGGCGGAGCGGCCCGTGGTGAAGAACGGGCAGCTGGCCGTGGGCAAGGTGATGACCGTGACGCTGTCCGGCGATCACCGCGTGATCGACGGCGCGCTGGGCGCGGTCTACCTCAAGGAGTTCAAGTCGCTCCTCGAGCACCCCATGCGGTTGCTCTTCTAGGCGGGGACCGGGAACGGCATGTCAAGGACCCCCACCCGGCGGCGGCAGGCGGTAGCCACGCGCGCGGACGACGCTCCCCTGGCGGAGCGCCTCGACGGCGCGCTGGCGGGTGCCGTCTTCCCGCTGGAGCCCAACAACCTCGCGGTGGTGGCGCGCTCCAACGGCGCCTCCCACAAGATCATCCGGATGCTGGCGGGGCTGCCGGACCGTGCGTTCGGCTCGGTGGGGGATGTGAGGGGCGCCCTCCCGCCGAAGTGAGGCCGAACATCCGGCGGAGCCTGTCCACCAATTCCGTGGACCACGCCGCGTCCCGGGCGTCCAGCCGCTGCAGCAGCACCGCCGTGCGTGGCTCGCCGTGGTCGCCCTCGTAGCGCAGCACCAGCCGGCGCCCGGCAGGCCCCTCCTCCACGTCCAGGCCGGTCACCTGGTTGAAGGGGATCCGCTCGGCCCGCGCCGGGCGGAGCGGCCGGCTGCGTTGCTCCAGCACCAGCTCCTCGGTGGCGAACACCAGCGCCCAGCGGTGGTAGCCCGGGGGGCGCTCGAGCCAGGCGGCCGCGCCCAGGCACGCCGCTGACGCCAGCACGAGCCCCGGCGCGGCCAGCCCCACCTCGCCGGTGGGTTGCAGCAGCAGCACCAGCGCCGCCGCCCCCGAGAGCAGCCCCAGCCACCACGCCCCCCCCGCCAGGGCGCGCGCCCGACCGTGCGCCACCACGTCCAGCACGAGGCAGCTGTCTGCGTAGGAGAGCCGCACCGGGCCGAGCTGGCGGGGAGGCAGGTTGCGGGCGAGGGCGGAGCGGAAATCCACGCGCCCTCATCCTATGCTGACGGCTGCCGCGCGAACTGCGTGCGGGGAGGGGCGCAGCGTGAAGCGGCTCGGGATCCTGCTGGTGTGGTTCATGTGCTCGCCGGGGGTGGAGGGGGCCCCCGTCCGGCTGCTCGCCGGGGCCGGGGACTGCCGGGACGGCGAGCTGGGGGCCCGCGTGGCCGCGCTGCGGGCGGCGGTGCAGCAGCAGCCGGGACAGCGGCTGGTGCCCGGCGAGGCGGTCCGCGCGCGCCTCCGCCCCGCACCGTCCCGAACGCCCGAGGAGCTCACCCGCGCGGTGGAGGGGGCGCGGCAGCGCTTCTACGCGGGGGACTTCTCCGCGGCGGAGGTGGTGCTGGGCGCGGTGCTGGCGGACGTGGGGCGGCTTGCCCCGGGCGAGGAGCGCTTCGGGGCCTGGACCGCGGCGCAGCTGCT
>VGRA01000716.1 GCA_016875515.1 Deltaproteobacteria bacterium
GGGCTCGGACGTGCGCATGAAGCCGTCCGTCTTGATGAAGCCGCGGTCGGTCTTGATGTTGGTGTGCTGCAGCCCGATGTCCTCGGTCGCCGGCGAGCGGCCCACAGCGGAGAGCAGCAGCTCCGCCTCCAGGGTCTCCGTGGCGTCACCTTTCTTGTAGGTGATCTTCACGCCGGTCCTGGTGTGCTCCACGCCCTGAACGGCGGCACCGGTCAGCACCTTGATGCCGCGCCGGATGTAGAGCTTCTCGAACTCCTTGCTGATCTCCTCGTCCTCGATGGGGAGCAGTCGCGGCATGTACTCCACCACCGTGACCTCCGCGCCCATGTGACGGAACACCGATCCGAACTCGATTCCCACCGCGCCGGCGCCCAGGACCACCAGGCTCTTGGGGATCCGCTCCAGCTGCAGGATGGAGTCCGAGTTCAGCACCTTCTTGTGGTCCACCGGCAGGTTCGTCAGGGCGCGCGGCACGCTGCCCGTGGCGATGACGATGTTCTTCGTTTCAAGCAGCTGCTTGCCGCCGGCGTCCAGGGCCACCTCCACCTTGCCCTTCCCGGCGATGCGACCGTGCCCCTTCACCACGGTCACCTTGTTCTTCTTCATCAGCATGTCGATGCCGTTGGCACCGCGCGTGACGACGGACTCCTTGTGCTTCTGGGCGTTGGCCCAGTTGATGACCGGAGACTGCAGGTCGATCCCGAACTTGGAGGCCTCGAGGATGTGGCCGTAGAGCTCCGCGGTCCACAGCAGGGACTTGGTGGGGATGCAGCCGCGGTGGAGGCACGTCCCTCCCAGCCGCTTGTCCTTCTCCACCAGCGCCGCCTTGAGCCCCAGCTGCGCCGCGCGGATGGCCGCCACGTAACCGCCCGGACCCGACCCGATGATCACCATGTCAAACGTATCAGCCACGCGCGTTGCCTCCGTGAGGGGAAAGTGGGGTGTCGGAATAACCCCCGCGGAGGGGTCGATCAAGGACATTGCGGAAGGGGTCCGGGCGGGGTTACGCCCGCTCCCGGAGGACATGCCATGCGCGTGGTGGTCATCGGCGGCGGGATCATGGGGTGCTCGGTGGGCTGGCGGCTCGCGCAGGGCGGGGCCGAGGTCACCATCGTGGAGCGGGCGGTCCCGGGGGCGGAGGCCTCCAGCGCCGCCGCCGGCATGCTCGCTCCGCAGATGGAGGCCGAGCGGCCCGGCCCCTTCCTGGAACTCTGCCTGCGCAGCCGCGGGACCTATCCGGCGTTTGCCGCGGAGCTACAGGAACTCACCGGCGTGGACGTCCAGTACGTCCCCTCCGGCATCCTCAAGCTGGCGTTCGACGAGGCCGGGGCACAGGAGCTCTCCGAGCGGGTGGCGTGGCAGCAGGCGGTGGGGTTGCGCGCGGCGCTGCTGGACGGCCCGGGGGCGCGCGCGCTGGAACCGGGTGTGTCGGACCGCGTGGTATGCGCCGCCCACTTTCCAGACGACCACCAGGTAGACAATCAGCTGCTCATGCGGGCGCTCACCATGGCCGCGGCCCGCGCCGGCGCCACCTTCCGGACCGGCGTGGTGCGGGGCGTCCTGGAAGAAAAGGGGCGCGCGGCGGGCGTGGACGTGGAGGGAGAGCGGATGGAGGCAGACGCCGTGGTGGTGGCAGCGGGCTCCTGGTCCGGGCTGGTGCCGGGCGCCGGCATCTCCCCGTCCACCGTCAAGCCGGCGCGGGGCCAGATGGTCCAGTTCCAGCTGCGCTTGCCGCCCTTCCGCTCCATGCTCTCCTCACCCCAGGGCTACCTGGTCCCTCGGCGGGACGGGCGGGTGATCGCCGGCAGCACGCTGGAGTTCAAGGGGTTCGACAAGGCGGTCACGGCCGAGGGGCTCCGCCGCCTGCTCGACATGGCCCTCACGGTGTTCCCCGCGCTGGCGGACGCCCCGGTGCAGGCGCACTGGGCCGGGCTGCGTCCCTGGACGGAGGACCACGCGCCGCTGCTCGGAGAGGGGAGCCTGCCCGGGCTGCACCTGGCCACCGGGCACTTCCGCAACGGCATCCTGCTCGCCCCCATCACCGCGCGCCTGGTGGCGGACGCGCTGCTTGG
>VGRA01000717.1 GCA_016875515.1 Deltaproteobacteria bacterium
CCCAGCACCTGCGGCGAGTTCGACGCCGGCCCCTCCTGCGGGGAGTGCCAGTACCGCCTCCGCTACGACGCCTCCCGCTGCACCCCCGACAGCCCGTGCGATAACCTGCTGCTCGTCTGGGCCGCCATGAAGTGTGACACCGAGGAGTCGCTCACCGTGGAGCGCGCGCTCGAGGGGCGCGCCGGCTGGCTCACCGCCTGCGTCCAGCCCATCTGGCCGGGCGAGGTGCTCCCCACCACCATCGGCGCCCCGGAGCGGGACTCCACCGTGATGGCCGCGCTGCTCGGGGAGGCCCGAGGTCCCTGGAGCGGCAGGAACCTGCTGATGGTGGGCTGCAGCGCCGGGGCCACCCGTTACCCTCTGGTGGCCGCCCGTACGGACGCAGACGACCAGTGGCTCGGCAGCGCAAAGACAGGCGTCTGCATGAGTGACGGCGTCTACAACCTGCCGTTCCAGGAGTCGTTCATTGGGACGGGGCTGCAGGAGGGCGGCGCCTCGTGCCCCTTCCGCCACCGCCGCATTGCGCTGGGGTTCACCTCCGGGTCGCCCACGCCCGGCCATGACTGCGGAACCACGCCGTGCGGACTCGCCCGGGAGCCTGCGGCGGGGGGGACTGCGCGGCCTACGAAAGCATCGTGGAGCCTGCGCCCGGCGGCTTCGCCTTCTCCCCGGGCATGGACGCCTCCTCCTTCGCGGTTCGCCACTGGCGCCTCGTCTCCGAGGGCTCGGCGCTCACGCAGGACCGCTGCGGCAAGGACGTGGTGGCCGGGGGGCCCGTGCTGGGGCTGTGCAGCGCGCTGGAGGCGGGCCCCCAGCACGACTGCACCCCGGTGGAGTTCCCCAACGCCCCGCACTGCAGCGCCTACTGGAACTCGCTGGACAGCACCTGCGTGGACTGGTTCGAGGGGCTTTAGGGCCCGGCCACCCCGGCCGCCTGGAAGCGTAGGTGGATGTCGGACCCCGGGCTTAGAGTGCCCCTGGTCATGGCGACGCGGCGGACGGAGCTCCGGGTCTACCCGGACGGCGGGCGGTTGGAGGAGGCGCTGGTGCGCGCCGCCGAGGTGGAGCCGTTCGTGGACGCCTCCGGCTTCTGCACCCTGGGGCAACTGCTCGAGCGCCTGGAAGCGGGCACGCCCCGGCGGCCAGTTGGATCGGGCTGGACCCTTCGCCTGCTGGTCCGCTCGGAGGTGGAACGGCTGGGCAGCGGACCCTTCGGAGATTGGGCCCGGGGGCCGGCCTTTTCGCGGGCCGCCCGGGAGCTGCTGGCGGAGCTGAAGGCCGGCGGGATGAACCCGCTCTCATTCCGGCGGGCCTGCCGCGCCTTGCCCCCTGCTGCCCGGGAGAAGGCCGCCTGGCTCTCCCGGCTGTGGTGGCAGTACGAGCGGGCGCTCGCCGTCCGGGGGCTGGAGGATCCCGAGGCGAGGCTGCTCGCCAGCGTCCGGCGCCTCCGGGAGGAGGGGATGCCCCCCTCCTGGTCCGGGGTGAGGCGCGTCTCGCTGCACGCGGTGCATGACTTCCCACCCCTCCGCCTGCAGTGGCTGCTCGCCCTGGCGCAGGCCTGCGAGCGGGCCGGTGTGGGGCTTCACGTTAAGGTCCCCGCAGGCGGAGGCCCGGGCGTGGACGCGGTGGTGGACCCGCTGCTGCAGGCGCTCGAGCGCGCTGCGCAGGACTTCGGCCGGGTGGAGGCGTTCAAGGAGGACGTGGCGCTCGAGTCCGGGCTGGGTCCCCTCATGGCGGTCCTGTTCACGCCGGTTCCCAGGGCCGTTGCGGTGCCGCGGGACAGGGTTCGCCTCCTGCGCGCCCCGTCCGAGCGCGAGGAGCGCCGGGCCGTCGTGCTCGGCGTGGTGCGCGCCCTCGAGGAGGGGGTGCCGCCCGAGCAGATTGCCGTCGTCCGCCCGGGCATGCCCGAGGTGGCGGGCCTGCTGCGGGAGGAGCTGGCCGCCGCGGGCGTACCGGCGTCCTACCGCCGGGGGGGCCCGCTCGGCCGGACGGCGCTCGGACGCGCCGTGCTGGGCCTGCCGCTGCTCGTGGAGCGCGGCTTCCAAGCGGCTGCCGTGGAGGCCGTC
>VGRA01000718.1 GCA_016875515.1 Deltaproteobacteria bacterium
GGGGAACGGGTTCCCCCGCCGTCCGGGTAGCGGCCGGGCAGGGAGCCGGTCCATGCTCCTGGGCAGCGCGGCGCGTACCGCGCGGTTGAAGCCGGTACCCCGCATGGACCCCTCGTCCCTCCGCGTCGTCAGCTACAACGTCCGCTACTTCGGCCACGCCCTCCGGGGCCTCGCCTCCACCCGTTATTCCAAGCAGGCCATTGCGCTGCGGCTGGTGGAGCTCTCGCCGCTGGCGGACATCATCTGCCTGCAGGAGGTGGAGACGCGCTCGCTGCGCAGCCAGGCCGTGCTCACGGAGGCGGCGGTACCGCGCGAGACGCAGCTGGAGGACTTCATGGGGGAGTTCGAGAGCGTCTTTGCCGCGCTCGGCAAGCCGTTCCCGTACGAGGCCTTCTACTTCCGCGCCCATGCGTACGCGCTCACCAGCGAGTTTCCCCTCTACACCACGGGGCTGGCGGTGCTGGTGCGGACGGACCGGCTGCACGTGTCCAACCACAAC
Source organism: Deltaproteobacteria bacterium (assembly GCA_016875515.1). Classification (GTDB taxonomy): domain Bacteria; phylum Myxococcota; class Myxococcia; order Myxococcales; family Myxococcaceae; genus VGRA01. The sequence goes on from VGRA01000718.1 coordinate 500, forward strand.
GGCCACGCGCCGCATCCCATCACCTTCCACCACGTGGAGGCGCTGCGGGACACCAAGCAGAGCCGCATCTGCGCCCACCTGCTGGCCCGGGACGGGGGAGGGCGCCCGCTGCACGTCTTCAACACGCACCTGTCGCTGCCGTCCCCGTTCCATAAGGGGTTCTGGACGCGGAAGGAGAAGATGGGCCATGGGCCGAACCAGCTGAAGGAGGCGGAGTCGTTGATCGCCTTCATCCGCGAGCGCTCGGCGGGGGAGCCTTTCGTGCTGTGCGGGGACTTCAACTCGCCGCCGGATTCCCCCGTGTTCAACCACCTCTTGGCGGCGGGCCTTCAGAGCGCGCAAGTGGAGTTGGGGCAGGTGGACCCGGCGGCGGGCACGGCCTTCCCCACTGCGGGCTTCCTGCACCTCCGCATGCACCTGGACCACCTGTTCTCCGGGGGCGGGGTGAGCTGGGTGGACCTGGAGGACACCCACCCGTTCGACGCGGCGCACAACCGGTTCAAGGGATTGTCGGACCACGTGCCGCTGGTGGGGCGGTTCAGGCTGGGCGGTGCGTTTTAGGCAAGCGGTGGCGGCAAGGTGCACATCGGGGTGGCTGGAAAACGTCACCCGGGTTCGGACTCAAGGGGCCGTCGGCGAAACACCGTCACGCAGGATCCTGAGCAACTGGGACGCCTCTGTCATGGATGGGTCGCGGAGAACTGCGCGTTCCAGCAACTCGCGGGCAGCATCCGGCCGTCCCCTCTCAAGCTCCGCACGCGCGCCTGAGTAGAGCGCGAGCGGCACGTCGTCATATCGAGCTGCCAGGTCCAGATAGGTTGGTCCCCCGAGTCCGGGGCGAATGCTCTCGAGCGCCGCTGCATAGGTTCGGCCCGTGAGCAACGTCACGGGAGCCGCGGTTGCAGCCAGACGGGCCCACTCGAGTTGCTCAGCCCGGGTAGTTGAAGTCCGGGAGCGAACGGTTGCCCACTGGCTGAAAACGAATGCGGCCTCTCCCAGAACCAGCACAGCGAGCGAAATCGACGCGACGGTTCGCGAAAAGGGGCGTAATGGCGCCGCTGCTTGCTCCTCTCCGGAAGTGATTGCGGCGGCGACGTACAGCGCAAGCATCAGGCGGACGGACGAGATGGACGCCCCGGTGTCGAACATGCTGCACGTCACGCCGATCACCAACCCGATGAGCGCCGTTGTTCCGATCCACCGCCGTTCGCCGACCCGGTGATGGGAACCGGTTGCCGCATGCGAGAGCACTCCGGCAACAGCCATCAGCACAGCGAGAAGGCCGAGGCTGCCCACCTCGACCCACTGGTTGAGTAACTCATTTTGCGGATGCGTCAGCCAACGGTTCCATCGCGAGAAGGGATCTTCGGCGTTGCGGTGGGCATACGCCGGGTAATCAAAGCGGAAACTGGCGGGGCCGCGTCCCAGCCAGGGTTGGTCCCCGATCATGGCAAGCGTGTTTCGCCAAATGTGCCAGCGCCCCGTGCTGGCCTGGTTGATGACATCCAGAAGGGACGAGGGATCTGCCGCACCCTTCACCAACAGCGTCAGGGTTGATCGATC
>VGRA01000719.1 GCA_016875515.1 Deltaproteobacteria bacterium
GTCATCCTCCGCGCCGAGCTGGAGGACCGCTCCGGCTTCGTCGTCTGCGGCGAACTGAAGAAGGGCAAACACGGGCCGGCCGTCCCGGTGGTGCTGCTCTGCTCGGACGTGGGCGAGGAGCACGTCACGGCGCACCAGCAGTCCCCGGCCGCCGCGGACGCGTACGTGCGCGCCCCGTTCCAGGCCGCGGAGATTGCCCGCCTGGCGCACGACCTGGTCCCCGCGAAGTCCTCCCGGCGCGCCTCCACCGCGGAGCTGCCCGCCGCGACCGCGGTCCCGTTGGAGCCAGCCTCGGCTGCCGCGGAGCCGGCCTCCCCCGCCCCGGCGGCCCCTGCACCGGAGGCCGCTTCCCCCATCCCGCCGATGCTCCGGGCGGGCCCGCCCTCCCTGCCCCCGAAGCTGCCCGTACGCCGCGAGCGCCGCAGCCCGCTGACGGAAGAGGACAAGGAGTTCCTGGACCGGACGTTCGCCTCCATCGCGGACCGGAAGACGGAACTGCTGGCGGAGTCCCGCGCCCCGCGCAAGGTGTCCACCCGCCGCGAGTCCCTCTCCTCGCCGGAGGGGAAGCTGCAGCTGCTGCGCGAGGAGCTCAAGACCTCCGAGGCGCGCATTGCCCGGCTGAGCGAGCTGTGGGCCGTGCGCGAGCGCGAGTTGCTCACCGCCGAGGACCGCGTCCACGAGAAGGACGTGGAGCTGCAGAAGCAGAAGCTGCAGCTGGACGATCTGGTCCGGCGCATCAACGAGGCGCAGGACCTGCTCGCCGCGAAGGACGCCGAGCACGGGCGCGCGGTCGACGACCTGGGGGTGCAGCGCGTCGCGGTGGAGAAGGAGCTGCTGGAGCTGGTGGCCAGCAAGGAGCGCGAGCAGGACGGGCTCCGCCGGGAGCTCTCCCAGCGGGACGACGAGCTGACCCGCCGCGCCGCCGCCATTGCCGCCGGGCAGCAGGAGCTGGCGCGGCTGGAGCGCGAGCACCGCGCCGCCACGCTCGAGTTCGAGGTGGCCGAGCAGGGGCTCCGCGACGAACTCCGCGCCCGCGACGAGCGGCTGGCCGCACTGGGCAAGGATCTGGAGACGCTGCGCGCCGAGGTGGCCGCCACCAAGGAGGACCGGGACGAGCGCGTGGCCCGCTCCGCCGAGGAGCTGCAGTCTGCCCGCCTCCAGTTCGATGACGCGCAGGTCGAACACCGCAAGGCGGTTGCCGAGCTCGAGGCGCAGGTGCTCGCCGTCCGGACCGAGGGCGAGCAGCTGGCCCGGGACCTGGAGCACTCCCGCACCGAGCGGGCCGAGGCCGCTGCAGCCGCCGCCAACGAGCGGTCCGAACTGGCGCGCGAGCTGGAGCAGGCGCTCGCACGGGTGGAGGAGCTGCGCGTCCGGCAAGAAGAACTGGAGCGCGAGCACGAGGACACCCTCCAGGCGCGGGACGCCAAGCTGGCCCTGGCCGAGCAGCAGCGCGTGGACGCGGTGGACACGCAGGAGCGCACCGAGCGGGAGCTGGGGGCGCGCATCCAAGAGGGGCTGGAGCGCCTGGGCGAGATCGAGGGGGAGCTCGAGGCGGCGCGGCTGGCCGCGGCAGACCTTGAGGCGGAGCTCGGGGCGCAGCTCCAGGCGGCGACGGACGCGGCAGTCGCCCGCGAGTCGGAGCTGCAGGGAGCGCTGGCCGCGGCCCGCGAGGAGGCGACCCGCCGCGAGGCGGCGCTGGAGGCTGAGCTCCAGTCTGCCCGCGACGCGTCCGTGAAGACCGAGGGGGCGCTCGGGGAGGAACTCCGCGCGGCCCGGGCAGACGCAGCGGCGAGGCTGTCTGCCCTGGGCGCGGAGCTCAAGGCAGCGCAAGGGACCGCGGAGGAGAGGCAGGCGGCGCTGGAGTCGGACCTGCGCAGCGCGCGCGAGACGGCCGCGGACCGGGAGGCCGCCCTCGCCGCGGAACTCCAGGCTGCGAAGGATGCCGCCGCGGACGTGGAGGCGGTGCTGAAGGCGCAGCTTGAGGCAGCCCGCTCGGACTTCGTCCAGCGCGAGGCTGCGCTCCGCGCGGAGCTGGCGGCTGCGCGCGAGGCCGCCTCCCGC
>VGRA01000720.1 GCA_016875515.1 Deltaproteobacteria bacterium
CGGAGGTTGCACCGGTCCGTCACGGAGAGACGCAACGTCCGGAGCGGGCGATGGAAGGTGTCCAGGACCACGGTTGGCGCAGAAGGTACGCCGGCACGGGCCGGTTGACGAGCAGGAGCTGGTCGCGGCCGCTTCAAAGGACGAACAAGAGCTGGATCCGGCCGCGCCAGAGGGCCACCCCTGCCACAGCACCAGCAACTCCGGCACGAGCCGGGCGCGGAAGTCCTGCCGCACGCGAGGGCTGAGATCCCACGCGCCACCGAGCGAGGCGTGCAGCCGCAGCGGGCCGCCCGCTGAATCCACGGATCGCAGGGGCTGTGGCCCTCGGCTCCAGCCCACGCGGCCCATCAGCTCCGGGTGGACGGACAGTGCGGGAGGTTTGCCTCCCAGCAGGGAGGGGTTCTCCAGCTGCAGTCCCCACGCGCTCGCGAGCCCCCGCTCGAAGGAAGCCCGCGCCTTCTGCCCGCTGAAGACCCCGAGCTCGGCAGAGAGCCCCGGCTCTGCCTCAAGGCGAGTGGACGCCCGCAGCTGCCGCTCCGCGCCGACGTGCACCGCCGTCACGGGCCAATCGGCGAACGCCCGGTCGCTGAACCGCTGCTGCCGGAAGCGGGAGACCGGCGTCTTGGACTGCCCGGCCCGGAGGACGAGCCCCTCGGTGACACGCCAGCCCGCCCAGGCGTCCAGCAGCTCGGGGGATGCGGGGGCGGCGCCCAGCTGGAGCCCGAACCGTGCCCGCCCACCGGCGGTCTCTCCTCGCAACGAGAGCCGGAGACGGCGGATCTCGAGCGTGGACGTGCCGGCCGGGGCGGCCTCGAGCCCCCCCTGTCCCGTCACCCGAAGCTGGAGCGCGAATCCGGGTTCAAGGAAGTGCCCCGCCGCTCGCAGCCGAAGCGGCTCGTGGGTGGAGGCGCACAGGAGCGCGAGCGCGCGCGCGGTCATGTCCGGGGCGGCAACATGCCCGCTTCGCGCAGTTCCTCCGGAGTATTCACGTTGACGAGCAGCCGCGCGTTGTCCGGCGTGAGGCGCTTGCAGGGGCCGGTGTCCAGGACGCGACGAGGGCCGTGCCCGGGGGCGAGCGACAGGGCGGAGAGCCCCTCGGGCTCCCACACCGCGAGCAGTGGCTCGAGGACGCCCTGCATGTTCACGTACGCCGTCCCGAGCAGCCCCGGGGCCCTCGCGTCTACCAGGCGGCGGAGCCCCTCGGCCGTGGCAAACGGGAAGTCCGCCGCGAGCACCAGCCACGCGGCGTCCGGCGCGTGGCGATGCGCGGTGAGCAGTCCCGCCGCGGGGCCGTGATCATCCCAGGCCGGGCTGTCCGTGAGCGGCGGGATCCCGGAGGGCAACTCCGCCGCCAGCCCGTCCCGGCAGGACACGAACACCGTCCCACAGCACCCGGTAAGCAGCTCGGCCGCATGGCGCCACAGGGGCTTGCCGGACACCGGATGGAGGAGCCGGGCCTTGTCCGTCCCCATCCGCGCGCTGCGGCCGCCGGCGAGCACCAGTCCCAGCACCCTGGGCATCAACACGCGGGGACCCGCCGGGCCACGCCGTCGGAGGGTAGGGGAGGTCCGGGGGGAAACTCCACCGTTGACTCCCGGACGCCCATCCTTCAAAAGCGCGCCCCGTCGGTCTTCATCCATCCCCCAAGGACGGTCAGCGTACATGAAAATCCATGAGTACCAGGGCAAGGAGATCTTCCGGAAGTACGGCGTTCCGGTGCCCCGCGGCATCGTGTGCCACACGCCGGCGGAGGCGGAGAAGGCCGCCGCGCAGCTGGGTACGAAGGTGACGGTGGTGAAGGCGCAGATCCACGCGGGCGGCCGCGGCCTGGGCGGCGGCGTGAAGCTGGCCAAGTCCCCCGCGGAGGCGAAGGAGCTGGCCGGGAAGATCCTCGGCATGATGCTCAAGACGCACCAGACCGGCCCCGAGGGGCAGAAGGTGCGGAAGATCTACGTGGAGGAGGGGCTGGACATTGGCAAGGAGCTGTACCTGGGGCTGACCCTGGACCGCGCCACCAGCCGAATCACCTTCATGGCGTCCCTCGAGGGCGGCGTGGAGAT
>VGRA01000721.1 GCA_016875515.1 Deltaproteobacteria bacterium
AGCCAGTCCAGCCCGCTCGCCGCGTAGGTCTCCTCCATCCGGGCGAGATCCCGGTAGGCCGTGCCGATCATGGTGGTGGCCAGGAAGAAGCGCATGACCAGGTTGAGCCGCGCCCCGCTCTCGCCTACCCCCGCCGCACTCACCGCCACCACCCGGGGCACCCGCTGCCGCCACATCCCGTCCACGACGAGCCGGGCCGTGGCCGAGGTGAGATCCGGCGGGGACAGGGATGCAGACCAGGGGTTGGCCGGGTTGCGCCGCTGCATCCCGATGCACGACAGCACCGCCTCTGCCCCCTCGAACGCCGCGTCCACCTGCGCGGCGTCCTCGAGGGAGCCTCGCAGCACCCGCACCCCCGGGCGCTCGGCCACCTGGGCGTGCGCGCGCACGAGGAGCGTGAGCGCATGGCCGCGCTCCAGCCCCTGCTCCACGAGGTGCTTCCCGACGCCGCCCGTTGCCCCCAGGATGGCCAGCCTCATCTGTCCTCCCCTTGCTCCCGCGCCTTCCTACACCCGCCCCCTGCCCGCGTCGCCTGCCCATGAACGCCTTCCTCACCTGGATCGGAGCCTACAACCTGCTCGGCGCACCTCTGCTGGCCTCCTTGCTCGACGCGCGCGTGGCAGACGCGGTGCTCCGCCGCGCCACCGCCATCACCACCGAGCCGGTCCGCCACGAGGGGCTCGCCCGCACCTGGCTCTGGTGGGCCGCCTCCGCGCAGCTGTTCGTGGGGGCGGTCATGCTCCGTGCCCGGCAGTGGCCCGCACCGGCGCAGCGGGACGTGGTGGCCATCACGGTGGGGCTCTACGCCTCCATGCTCCTCGCCCTGCTCGTCGCGGGGAGGCGGCCCGGGTTCGGCCCCGGCGTGGCGGTGACCGCGGTGCTGTGGGGGCTGCAACTGGGCTGGGGCCTCGCCGCGCTCGGCGGCTGAGCCCCTGCATGGCGGATCCCCGTTCGGCCCGGGTGGCTGGGAGCACTTCGCCATCAGGCCGGGCGCGCGGCTCGGCGCCGACGGCCAGCCGCAGCGGGAGCTCTTCGTGGCGGCGGTCGCTGCACCGCTGCACCGCTCCACCGCAACGTCCCCTTCCACACGTGGAGGCGGTTGGACGGTTGACGGGGACGTGCTCACCTCTGCCCATGGCCCCCGACCGGATCCCCCCCCGCACCTGCCTCTCCCTGCTCGCCGCGGCGTGCGCCCTCGCGTGGGCAGGGCCCGTGCACGCAGGGGATACCTGGACCACGCCCTTCCCGGGCGTGCGGCAACTGCACCGCACCGGGGCGGGCAACCTGGACCTCCACGCCGCCGTGATCGACCTCTGCGCCGCGGGGGTCTCCGTGCGGATGACCGGCTTTGCAGAGCGGGGCAAGCGGACCTCCACGTTCGCGCAGGCCGTGGGGGCGCAACTGGCGGTCAACGGCGACTTCTACTGCCGCCCGGTGGACGTGGCGGCCTCGGGCAGCCCCTATCCGCCGTGCGTGGGGAAGCCGGTGTACCGGACGTGGGGACTTGCTGCCCACGCGGGCACCCCATGGCCCGAGGAGATCCACCGGGACGCGCTCGCCGCCTTCGGCTCCGGGCGCGCGCAGGTGTTCGACTGGGCCGAGCACCACCCGCTCCGGCCCTGGATGCAGGAGGCGCTCGGCGGCCACTTCTCGCTCGTGCTGGACGGGAAGGTCTCCACCGATCCCCGCATCCAGCCTGCCCAGTGCGGGCGGGATCCCCGCACCGCGCTCGGGCTGTCGAAGGACCGCAACACGCTCATCCTCGTGGTGGTGGACGGCCGCAACGGCTACCGCGGGGCCAACTGCCTGGAGGTGACCCAGCTGCTGCTGGAGCTGGGCGCGGACCGGGGCTTCAATCTGGACGGCGGCGGCTCCTCCACCTACTGGCAGCAGGGCGCAGGCGTGCTGAACCACCCGTCGGACGGCAGCGAGCGCACCGTGGGGGCGCAACTGGCCGTCTTCGCCTCCGGCACCGGCCCCGCCCCCCACTGCGACCGCCCCTGGAAGGTGGACCTGGCCGCGCCGCTGCCGCCCGTGCAGCTGGCGGGCCCCCCCACG
>VGRA01000722.1 GCA_016875515.1 Deltaproteobacteria bacterium
GTGAACGGTGGCGTCAACTTGAGTTGGCCGCTGTACCAGGGCGGGCTGTCCAGCGCGCAGGTGGCGGAGGCAGAGGCCAACCTCCGCGCCCACGCGGCGCGCGTTGCCACCCGGCGGCAGCAGGTGCGGCTGGAGGTGGAGCAGGCCCGGCTGGCGGTGCGGGCGGCGAAGGCGGGCATCGGCGCGGCCAGCGAGGCGGCGCTCAACGCGCAGGAGCGGCTGCGGCTTGCCGAGGGGCGCTACGAGGCGGGCGTGGGCAACGTCATCGAGCTGGCAGACGCACAGCTGGCCCTCACCGCGGCGCAGGCGCAGGCCGTGCAGGCGCAGTTCCAGCTGTCCTCGGCGCGGGCCTCGCTGCTGCGGGCGCTCGGGCGGCAGTAACCCGTTACTGGCACTCCGGGTGGGGGTTGGGCGTCGCCGACGCCGGCGAGACGGAGATGGCAAGATCGCGGGTGCTGTGACTGAGGAGCTCGCCGGTCACGAAGTTCAGGGATTCGAGATCACTGTCGCAGAAGGCGTTCCCCAGGAAGGGTTCGGCATCGTCTGAGCCTGGAACCAGTTTCCGCTTGGACTCACCGGCCAACACCATCAACCAGCCGGCAGGCTGCCAGTGGACGGAGCAGGACGTGGCGCCCGGGGAATTGAACCGGGAGACGACCCGACCGGAGGCGCGCTCACGGACCTGTACCGAGCAGCCAATTCCATTGCGCCCCCCGCCGGAGGTGGCGATCTGGCGTCCATCGCGCGAGGGCTTCACCGCCCCGGCCCAGGCACAGCTGCCGGGCGCATGCTCCGCCTCGGGGTGTGCCTCCCTCTGGGTTCCGGCGTCGAAATCGAGCTCGAAGAACTTCGCCCACTCATCCTCGGGCTCCCCGCGCCAGGAGACCCGGGCCAGCGCGGAGTTTCCGCCCGACCGCTGGTAGAAGAGGTCGAATTCGATCTCGCCGTCGAACTCGCCCGTGAGGTACGAGCGCGCCTCCCCCGGGCAGCGCTCCACGAATAGGCGCGTTCGCTGCTCCGAGCGATAGGTGCGCGCCCACCCGAACCAACTGTCCTTCCGTTCCACGCAGGAGGTTTCAGCCCCCATCACCGCCGCCAGGTCGTCAGACCAGACTGCGGCGGTAAGCCCGTTGAGGCGCGGAGGCGCATTGCAGGCGGAGATGACGAGCGATTCGAGGAGAAGAAGTGGTTGACGGGTTGACGCGGACAAATGGGCACCTTTCCGCAAGGGAAGGAACGGGGACGATTCATGGCTTGATGTCAGGGGCTGTCAAAGAGCCCTGCCAGTCCGCGTACCCGCTCAGCGGTGACGCAGCGGCTGGAACTGGGGGACGTGGTTGCGCACCCAGTTGCCCCACATGTTCCGCTTGCCGCGATGCACCTTCAGCACGTCTGCCGGCAGGTGGTCCTCCGGGCCGAAGACGGCCACCGGCTCCCCGTCCAGCAGCCGCTCGTGAACGGGGTGGTACACGCAGGCTTGGGCGCCGTGGTTCACCAGATCCTGCAGGAAGTCCTTCCCGTGCAGCGGCATCTTGAAGCCGTGCTCGTCGAAGGTGTCCGCCATGGCGTCCGCGCTGACCCGGACCTTCACACCTTCCAGCTGCTTCTTCAGCAGCGCCCCGAGGAAGGCGTACCCGTAGGGGTCCTTTCCCAGGATGAAATAGGAGGCGTCCAGGGACGTCTTCGCGGACTCGATCAGCTCCAGCCTGGCGTTCCAAGCGTCCAGGCCAACGGACAGCAGCCGCGCCTTCGCGGGGCCTCCCGGCGCGTCCAGCGCCTCGGACGCCGCGCGGGCAGCCACGGGGGCGCGCGGAGGCGCCACCGCCTCGCCGGTCAGCCGGGCAGCGCGCGCCGCACCGTCCGCGGGCCGGGGAGGGGCCATCCCCCCGGTGCGTCCGGGCTGGGAGGCTGCACCCGGGCTGCTGCAGGCGGGGAGGGCCAAGGGCTCCTTCACGGGCACACGGGCAGAGGAAGGGCCGGCTCCGGCGGGACGGATGGGGGGCCTGTGGACACTGTCGCGCAATGCCCTCCGAGGTTGCACGCGGTCTGCTCGAC
>VGRA01000723.1 GCA_016875515.1 Deltaproteobacteria bacterium
ACGGTTGGTCACGAGCTTCGCGTAGGCCTCGTACTCTCCCGCGGCCGTCCGCTGGTCCTCGCGGTCGCCGCGCGCAAGCAGCTCTGCCGCCTGCAGCCGAAACGCCGGCCAGCCGGGCTCCGCGCGCGCAGCGTCCAGGAGCGCCGCCCGGAAGCCGGCCGCGTCCTGCCCCTTCTGGGCCAGCCCCATGCGCACGCGGTGCACCTGCCCCGCCGAGGGCACCAGCCGCGCCGCCTCGTCCAGCTCTGCGCGCGCGGCCGGGAGCTCTCCCGAGCCGCTCACCAGGTATCCCCGCACCGCCTTGAGCAGCCCGCGCTCGTATGCCCGCGTGGCCCTGGACAAGAGCTGCTCGATGTCCTTCAGCATGGCGCGGTTGGCCGCAGCCGGCGCGGAGAGCAGCAGTCCGGACATGGCGCAGGCAATGCCAAACGACTCCCGCTGCGCCGCCTGGAACGCCTGGTACGCTACGTCCCCCTGCCCCCGCCGCAGGAACGTGAGCCCAATCTCGCAGAACGTTTCCGGCGCGTGGGGATCCAACCCGTTGCTGCGCTGCAGCGCCTTGAAGGCCTCGTCCGGTTGCCCGCGCGCGGAGAGCGCCTGTGCCCGGATGCGCCAGGCGACCGCGTCCGAAGGGTCCAACTTCACCGCCTGCTCGCTCGGGCCGTCTGCCTCGGCCGCCCGTGCCGCCCGCACCAGCGCAAGCCCGTGCAGTCGGTGCATCCGCGCGGAGCCGGGCGCCGCCGCCGCCCCGGCTGCCCCCGCGGCCACCGCGTCATCAAAGCGGGGGGCTGCCAGGAGCGCCTCCACCAGGGCCTCGCGCGCCTCCAGGTGCGAGGGGTTGCGGGTCACCGCCACGCGCAGCGGGTCCACCGCGCGCTCGGCCTGGCCCTGCCCGAGCCACCACTGCCCCAGTTGGCAGTTGCCCTCCCAGTCCTCCGGATTGCGGCTCGCCTCCTCGAAGTGGGCCCGGGCCCGCTCGCCGTCCTTGTTGAGCAGCGCCAGCCGCCCCAGCCCCACCCGCACCGTGGAACTCCACCTCCCCGTCCCCTCCAGCGCGCGCTCCAGCACCTGCTCGCCCCTCGCCGCCTCCCCGCCCGCGGCGTCCAGCAGCGCCCACTGCACCACCGCCTCCACGGGCTGGCGCCCCTCCATGGCGGCGCGGGTGAACTCCGCGCGCGCCGCCTTGCCGTCCCCGAGCCCAGCGTGGGCCAGGCCCCGCACCAGCGCCGCCCTCCGCTCACCGGGCTCCGCGGATATCCGCTGAAGCACCTCGCGCGGCTTCTCCCGCATCAGCAGCAGCCGCCCCAACGCCTCGCGCGCCGCCTCCGAGCGCGGGTCTGCCTGGACCGCAGACTCGAACGCGGCCTGCGCCTCGTCCAGGTAGCCTGCCGAAAGGGCCACCTCGCCGCGCGCGAGCCCCAGGTCGTACGCCCGGCTGGGAAATGCCCGTGCCGCGCCGTCCAGCGCCGCCCGGGCCTCGCCGTGCCGCCCCAGCGCGGACAGCACCCTCGCCCGGGCGCCTGCCAGCCGCGCCCCGGCCTCTGCGGGCAGCCCCTCCGCCGGGATGGAGGACAGCCCGTCCAGCGTCTCAGCCAGTTGCTCGCGTCGGGGCAGGCGCACCTCCGCCAACCCCAGCCACGCCCCCACGTGGCGCGGGGAGAGGTGCAGCGCAGCCAGGTAGGCCCCCGCCGCCGCCTCCGCATCGCCTGCCTGGCGCTGGTAGTCTGCCAGCACCGCCAGCATCCGCGCGCTGCGCGGCTCGTCGTCCAGCGCCGCCTTCACCTGCGCCAGCCCCTCCTCCGCGCGCCCCTGCTGGAACAGGCACCGGGCCGCGAGCGCCCGCACCTCCGGGGCCTCCATCCCCGGCGCGAGCAGCCCCGGGCACGGGCTGCCGGGGCGCGGCAGCCGCAGCAGGTGCTCCACCGCGCCCCCCAGCTGCGGGTGCGCCTCCTTGCCACCTGCGCGGGCCAGTGCCGCCTCCGCCGCCGCCTTCTCCGTCTCCGGCGCACCGAGTTCCCCAAAGCGCAGCGCCCGCACCAGCGCCTCGAGCGC
>VGRA01000724.1 GCA_016875515.1 Deltaproteobacteria bacterium
CCGCGTGCCGCCGCAGCCGCCCGTCCGGGTTCACCACTACGGGGCGCCCCACCAGCTTGAGCACGGGGAGATCCGAGTAGGAGTCCGTGTAGAAGACGGCGTCCGAGAGCGAGCCACCCACCCGCTGGGCGTAGGCGCGCGCGTGGGAGACCTTCCCCTCGCCGAAGCAGATGTCCCCGGTCAGCTGCCCCAGGTGGATGCCCGCCTCGTCCAGTGCGAAGCGGTTGCACAGCACCTCGTGCATGTCCAGCTCGGTCGCCACCAGGTCCGCCAGGTGGCTCCAGCTGGAGGTCAGCATGACCAGCTGGTCCCCGGCCGCCCGGTGCTGCTCCAGCACCTCGCGCGCCCCGGGGCGGACCTGACCGTGGAGCTGCTCGCGGTAGAAGCGGTGGCTCTTCTCCCGGAGCTCGTCGTCCCGCGTGCCGGCGAGCGAGCGCACGGCCTCGGACAGCGCGTCCTCCAACCGGCCGAATCCCACCTTGTAGCGCAGCAGCCACGAGGCGGCCCGGAGCGCCTGCCAGCGCGTGATGTGTCCCGCCTCCATCTCGCGCCTCACCCAGAGGGAGGCGGAGTTGACGGCAAGCAGGGTGCGGTCCAGGTCGAAGAAGGCAATGGCCACGGCCACTCTATCTTTGCCCCAATCTCCCTCCGGCACACAAGCCCCCCGCCCACAGGCAGGCGAGCAGCCACGCCACGCCGCCGGTCCCCGCGGCGCTGCACCCGGCGGTGCCCCGGGACTGGGCGGTGATCCGCGCCATCGCCGGTCCCCGGCACGGCGGGGTGGGCTGGCCCGCGGGGTAGGCCACGCAGAAGCCCGCGCCGGTGCCGGGATCGATCAGCCGCTTGTTCAGCTCCCCCGGGGGCGCGGTGGCCGCCATGGTGCTCTCGGGGTCCTCCACGTGGTCAAACCCGACCAGGTGTCCCAGTTCGTGGGTGAGCGTGTTCTGCACGTCCGTGGAGACGCACGTGGGGGCGTCCCGTCCCTCGGCGCACGCCGGGCTCTCCACGGTGGTGAAGAGGTAGGGCCCCGCGTTCATCTCCACGTCCCCGTCCACCAGCGTCCCGGTGCGGACGTTGTAGGTGGTGGTGGTGAGCGCGAGGATCCCCTCCCCGTGCTGCCAGCAGTTGTGCGCGTTGCCGCAGCTGCCGTCCGCGAAGCAGCCGTCCCCGGCCGGCACCGTCTCCTCGCACCGGGACTCCCGGTACAGCACCAGGTTCTCGTTCTCGCCCCCCTGCAGGTAGCCCACCTGCGTCGACCCGCTGCGCCCCGTCACCCCGAGCGCGAAGTCGCTGCAGCGCCGGGACTGGCGGGCCCACGTCTCCACCGCCGCCTCCAGCGCGGAGAACTCCGTCTCCCCCGGCGTGCGGGCGCTGCCTGCCGCCTGCGCCCGCAGCGCCACCTGACGCACCGGCCAGAACAGGCACACATCCCGGTCCGGGACGCGGGTGCGCTGGTAACCCTGGGCCTGCGCAGCCGCCGGGACGAACAGCAGCAGCCCCGCCCAGACCGCCGCGTCGCGCACAGTCACCGCCCGACGCGCCTCCGCGCCGCTGCACCGAGCAACCCGAGCACCAGCCACGGCCACGCCCCCCGCCCGCCCACCATGCTGCAGGAGGCGCGCGGCCCCAGCGCCTCCTCCACCGGCACCAGCACGCAGTCCCGGCTGTCCTGCCCCGCGGGGTAGACCTCGCAGACGAAGGCGCGGCTGTCGTCGTCCAGCGACCGCTTGGAGGTCTCCCCGGTGGGGGCCGAGGCGAACATGGTGGACTGCGGGTCCGGCGCGTGGTCCAGCCCCAGCAGGTGCCCCACCTCGTGCGTCACCGTGTTCTGGATGTCCGAGGAGACGCAGTTGTTCAGGATGCCCGCTGCGCACGGGGGGGCGTCCGCGGTGGTCATCTTGAAGTTGGCCGCATTGAGCTCCATGTCCGCGTCGTAGATCTGCCCCGTCTTCCGGTCATACGTCGTGGTGGTCAGCCCGATGGTGGCCGCGGTGTACTGCCAGCAGTCGTACCGGTTGTTGCAATCCGCGTCGCTCCAGCAGCTGTCCCC
>VGRA01000725.1 GCA_016875515.1 Deltaproteobacteria bacterium
GTTGTTGAACGCGTCGCGGGCCGTGACGAGCACCTCGGCCCCGTCCCCCGCGGTGAAGCCCGGAGGGTTCACCTCGAGCGTGGAGTCCGCCCAGGTGGGCGCGCCCGGCGTGATGCGGAGCGAGGCGGTCACGCGGCACGTCCCCGACTCCGCCGCCAGCAACTGGGTCTCCGCGCGGGTGGAGCTGAACGTCGTGGCCAGGGTGCCGCCGGGCCCGGTGCTGCCGAAGACAGCCCCGAAGACACCGGCCGGTCCCGAGGCCGAGAGCGCCACGGGGGCGCCCTGCACCGGGTTCCCATGGACGTCCTTCAAGTTCACCAGCACCCAGGTGCTGCGGCCGGCCTCCAGGTCCACTGCCCCTGCCTCGAGGGACGACATCTGGGGACTGGGTGGGCCGGGCGAGACGTCGAACGAGGCAGTCGCGCGCGCCGCACCGGACTGGACGACCACCGCCTTGCGCTCCGCACGGGTGGAGGACAGCGAGGCGGTGAACGTGCCGTCCGGCGCCGTGTTACCGGAGGCGGGTGAGAGCACGTTGTCAGAGCCGGACATCGCCAACGACACCGGCTCCCCGGGCGCGGGGTTTCCCCACGCATCGCGGACGGTGACGGTCAGCACTGTCTCTTCCCCAGGCCCCACCACGCCCGGCAGCACCGAGGCCCCGGTGTGAAGCGACGCGGGCGGCCCCGCGTGGAACACGACGTCCGCAGAGAGGGAGCGCCCCGCCACCGTGGCAGTCACCGTCTTTGGCCCGGCAACGGTGGAAGCGAGCGTGGTGGAGAACCGGCCGGCAGGGCCGGTCTTGCCGGTGGACGTCCCGAGCGTGTTCCCCGAGCCGCTCACGGCGAGCCCCACGGCCACGTCCGGCAGCGGGTTGCCGAAGGCGTCCAACAGTTCCACCGTCAGGGCCGCGGACTGCCCCACTGCCAGCGCAGCCGGGGAAAGCTGCAGGCGGGAGCCGGCATCCACCCACTCGCCGGGAAGGAAGGACACCTCCGCCTGCGCGTACCGTCCGGCCGCCGCCGCCGTCACGGTGCGCCGCCCTGCGAGCTCCGCCGAGAGCGCCACGGTCAGCACCCCGCCCGCCAGGGTCGTCCCTCCGTCCGCGCCCAGCGTACAGGGAGGGCCGGAGACCTCGAACGACACCGGCACATCCGGCACCGGGGTCCCCCACTCGTCCCGCACGGAGAGCGTCAGGTCGGCGCTGCCCCCGGCCGCCACCGTGGAGGGTTCCGCTCGCAGCACGAGCGTGCAGCCCGCTCCCACGTCACAGCGCGGCGCCCCCGCGTCCTCGCCCGTGCCGGCGTCCGCGTCCATTCCGCCCGCGTCCGGGCGCGGCAGCCGGGCGCCCTCGCGGCACACCTGCTCTTCACAGAACTGGCTCCGCGGGCAGTCCCCGTCCTGCTGGCACGAGGCCCCCTCCAGGTTGGGCCTGCAGGCGGGCAGCAGGGCCACGCAACAGGCAAGGAGCGCCGCGAGACGTCGGGTTCCGTGGGGCGGGGGCAAGGGCGGCTCGCTTCTAGTCGCGCAGACTCGACGACTCAAGCCGCAGCGCCACGCCGCTCAGGGGCCGGGGACCGGCACGAAGAGGCGGCTGGCGGTGCCCAGGCCCAGCTGCCCGTCCGCGTTGGCGCCCCACGCCCACAGGCTTCCGTCGTCCCGGATGGCCACGGAGTGGCTCGCGCCGCGGGCGGCCGCCTTGAAGTTGAAGGTGGTGGCCACCTGCGCGGGGGAGGGTTGGTGGGTGACGGTCCCCAGTCCCAGCTGGCCGGAGCCGTTGGCCCCCCACGCCCACAGCGTGCGGTCCGGCTTCAACCCCAGCAGGTGCGCAGCCCCGGGCCCGGCCGCCAGGGACGTGAACCCGCTGGTCACTGCCACCGGGACGAGGCTGGAGGTGAAGGTGCCGTTCCCCAGCTGCCCCGAACCGTTGTCACCCCACGCCCGGAGCACGCCGTCCGTCTTCACCCACGCAGAGAAGAAGGCCCCCAGCACGAGCGACGAGACGCCCGTGTCCGTCCCCAGCTGGAACGGCGAGGTGCGCTGGGTCAAG
>VGRA01000726.1 GCA_016875515.1 Deltaproteobacteria bacterium
CAGCCCGCCGGGGCCCCCGTCCAGGTGCCTCCCCGGCCTGCCCCCGCCCCAACTGCCCCGGCACGCGCGGCGCCCCCGGACATCTCCTCGCGCCCCCGGGCGCCCCTCCCCCTGCCGCTGCCCGCTCTGGCGTCCGGGGTGGCACCGGAAACCGTCCCCGCCCGCCCCGCCGCGCAGGCCACCGCGCTTGCCGCGGCGAAGGCCCCCGTGCGCTTCACGGTGCAGGTCCGCCCCTTCGGCACGGTGCAACTGGACGGCGGCCCGGCCAGCCCCGAGGCGCTGGCGCGCCATGATCTCGAGGCGCTCCCCGGGCCCCACGAGCTCCGGGTCAGCTGCCCGGAGCTCTGTGACGAGGTGGTCCACAAGGTGGCCCTGGGCAGCGCGGACGGACAGGTCCTCTTGCTCGGCGCCCGCGCCCGCGCCGCCCGGCTGTCGTTCGACTACCAGCCCCGGGACGCCCAGGTGACGGTGCTGGGCGACCAGCGGAGCGCCGCCGAGTCGCTCGCCACCCCTTTCGTGGTGTCCGGCGCGGTGGGTCCGCGCAAGCTGGAGCACGAGGTGGCGTGGGAGATCTCCCGCCCCGGCTTCGTCCCGCAGCGCGGGGTGGCCGTTCTCCGCCCAGGCGAGCCGCGCGTGCTGCGCGGGATCCTCGTGCCGGAGCAGGCCACCGCCTCCGGGGGAGGTCCGTCCCGGTGACGCCCCGCGCGGCCGCCCTGCTGCTCGCCCTCGCCGCCGCAGCCCCGGCGTGGGCGGAGGCCCCTGCCAACCCGGAGCTCGTCTCCATCCGGGGGGACTACGAGCTGGGCCGGTTCGAGCAGGCGCTGGCGCGCGCGCGGGAGCGCCTGGGCCAGCCTGGGCTGCCGGAGCCGGAGCAACTGGAGCTGAACCAGCTGGCGGGGCTGTCCGCCTTCAACCTGGGGCTGCAGGCGGACGCGGAGCGCCACCTGGCCGCCGTGCTGCGGATGGACCCGGATCACGCCCTGGATCCCTTCCAGGTCCCGCCGCCGGCCATCCAGCTGTTCGAGCGGCTGCGCAAGGACCTTGCCCCCACCTTGGACACGCTCCGCTACGAGAAGAAGCTGAGGACCGAGCGGCTCCAGCGCGAAGCGGAGGCGCAGGCCGCGGCCGAAGCAGAGGCGGCGCGCAAGGAGGCCGAGGCACGCGCCACCGCCGCCGCCCGCCGCGCGCTGGACGGGCGGAACTTCCTGGTCAATTTCGTTCCATTCGGCGCAGGCCAGTTCCAGCAGGGACGCAACCGGGCGGGGGTGTCCTTCGCCGCCGCCGAGGTGGCGCTGGGGGCCGCCTCTGCCTTCGGCTACTGGCGCTACGCGTCGCTCCTCACCACCCGCACCGTCACCCTGGACAACCGCCAGGTGCCGGGCGAGCGCTTCACCGTGACCGAGCGGGGCATCCCGGTGGACCGCGCCTCCGAGGCGGACACGTGGCGCTGGCTGCAGCTGGGGGCGGGCGCCGCCTTCTACGCGGCGTGGGCGGCCGGGACCGTGGACGCCGTGCTGCACCACGGCGAGGCGCCTCCTCCCGTCTCCGTCCACCTCCTTCCCCTCTCGGGCGGGGCCGCAGCCGGCCTCACCGCGCGCTTCTGAACCTGGAGTCCTGCAATGGCCTCGCTCACGCTGAAGACGCCGGATGGCAAGGTGAAGGCGGTCACGCTGGTCAAGCCGCTCACCATCATTGGCCGCGGCCCCGGCAACGACATCCCCCTGGAGGATCCCCGCCTGCCCGAGACCGCCCTGCTGGTGCACCGAGACCGCCAGGGCTTCCTGCTCCGCAGCGCCGGCACCACCGACTTCACCGTCAACGGCAAGCGCAAGGCGGAGCACCTGCTCGCCCCCACGGACCTGGTAACGGTGGCGGACACCGAGATCTCCTTCTCCCGGGAGGACGCCCCCCGCGCCGCCCCTGCCCTCTCCGGCGCCTCCAGCGGCAGCGCGGACCCGGACGCCCACACCAGCGAGGTGACCGGCGTGCTCGCCCGCGAGCACTCGTTCCTGGCCCGCCTGGTGGCGTGCAGCGACCAACTGG
>VGRA01000727.1 GCA_016875515.1 Deltaproteobacteria bacterium
ACCCCCGTCGTGGCGTCCTTGGCCACGGTGCAGTTGCCCGCACCACCACATTGGGCCCCCATCAGCGACAACAACGGCAGCACCGCGAGCAACTTGCGCATCGGGCTCTCCGGGTAGACACTCCGACGGAGAAAAACTGCCGAAGCGGGCGACGGGTGTCAAGCGTGGTGGCACTCGGCGGGCTGTAGTTGCCCCGCGCAGAAGCCCGATGACTTCATCAGCCCGTCATCACCTGCGTATTCTGGCCAAGCCGATCATCTGTTCCAGCGGATGCCGATCACCCGTTCCGGGGATGGCGGTTACCGCGCGGTGACGACGATGGGTGTCTTTATTTCGCCCCGGCATGGTAACCGCCCGATCCCCGGCGCATGGACAGACGTGTGACGTTCTGCGCGCGCGCAGCGTGTGACGGTGGTGGGGTGACGGACCGGAGGCCCGTCAGGAGGTGTTGGAGCGCGGCACCCAGCGGTGGGGCAGCAGCTCATCCAGCTTGCTGGCGGGGTGGTGGTAGACGCGCATCAGCACGTCGGCGATGTACGCCTCGGGGTTGACGCCGTTCTCCTCGCAGGTGGCGAGCAGGGACATGAGTCCGGCGAGGTTGGCCCCGGCCTCGTCGTGGCCGACGAAGAGGTAGTTTTTTCGTCCCAGCGCCACCTTGCGCAGGGCCCTCTCGCTGGGGTTGTTGTCCAGGCTCAGCCGGGTGTCCTCGAGGAAGTGGCAGAGGGCCGTCCACTGGCCCTGGGCGTAGCGGATGGCCACGCCCAGCGGACTCTTCGGCGGGTGGCGCACGGACTCCTCCGCCATCCACGCGGCCATCCGCTGCACCACCGCGGCGGACACCGTCTGGCGCTGCTGCAGGTGTGCCTCAGTACCGAGGGTGCCCGCAGCCTCCGCGTCCGCCTCCACCCGGTACAGGGCCAATATTGCGTCGAGCGCAGCTTGCGCCTCGGGGGCGGTGGGCAGCGCGTCGAAGAATTTCCTCCGGACGTGCGCCCAGCAGCCCACGCGGACGCGCCCCTCGGGGACGGTGACGGCGTTGTACCCGGTGTACCCGTCCACCTGCAGCCAACCCCGCGTCCCGCCCAGCACCGACACGGCCGTCTCCCCACTGCGCCCGTACGCGTGGATGTACGCCACCAGCTTCCCCGCCCGCAATGTCCAGACGTACCCCTTGCGCGTCTTGCCCTTCTCCAGCACCCGCTGCGGCGTCTCGTCCGCCTGGACGTATTGCTCCAGCCGGATGACGTCCAACAGCGGCTGGTACAGCGGCGTGCTGTCCAGGCACTTGGACACCACCACGTGCGCCATGAGGCCGGGGCCGTACTGTCCGCCCTCCACCGCCTTCGGCGCAGGGGCCGTCAGCACGCACTCGCCGCACCGGCACGCCAGCGTCTCCTGCACGTGCACCTGCTTCTCCAGGTGCGCCGGTACGTACTCGTACACCACCGTCCGCTTGCCCTCGCCCAACGGCCGGAAGTCCGTCCCGCCGCACTTCGGGCACACCTTGTCCTCCGCGGGCACCGCGTGGTGCACCTCCCTCTCGGGCATGGCTGCGCGCGCGGCCTTGTTGGCGCGGCGCTTCTTCAGCGCCTCCTCCGGGGACGCCGGCTTGTCCCCGCGCAGCTGTTTGCCGACGGGCGGCATCTTCTCGCTTCGCTTGCCGAAGACGGCCCGCTGCAGCGACTCGAGGTTTCCCGCGAGGGCGGCGAGCCTCTCTTGCAGCCCGGTGACTTCCCCGCGGAGGCGTTCCGCCTCGTCGCGCCACTCGCACGTGTGAGCCTGGGGGACGTCCACCGGGCAGGTGAGATCAAATCCGGCAGCTTTTGCAAATTCCCCCGTGCGTCCTCGGGCGGTGTCCACCGCGCGGGGCGGCGGACGCGGGCCACGTCGATGCCGTCCAGCAACATGGCCAACTGGGTGGCGTCCAGCTGCGCGCCCAGCGCGTCCTTCGGCACGGGCGGGAGGCGGAAACGGCCGGACTCGAGCCGCTTGTAATAGAGGACGAAGCCGCCGTTGTCCCACGACAGCCCCTTCAC
>VGRA01000728.1 GCA_016875515.1 Deltaproteobacteria bacterium
CCAGCCCGTCCCGGTCCAAGGGTCCCACCGGCCCCAGCACCATGGTGACGTGTGCCCCGAGCGCGCGCGCCGCGTGGGCCACGGCCATCCCCATCTTCCCCGTGGACGGGTTGGAGATGAAGCGCACCGGGTCCAGGTGCTCGCGCGTGGGGCCCGCGGTGACGAGCACCCGCCGCCCGGACAGCGTCGCCGCGCTCACGGCGCGGTGAGGGGGTCCAGCACCACCTCGTCCGGGGTGGGCACGTCCACCTTCACCACGCGTGGGCCGCCGGCCGTGTCCATGTGGTAACCGCCCCACACCACCGTGTAGCGGCCGGGGGCGAGCCCGCGGAACGCCACGCGCCCCTCCGACGGCTCGTAGACGAGCCGGGCGTAGGCGGCCCGGTTGAGCTCCTCGGGCGGGTTGCCCACCTTCTCCAGGTCTCCGCGCACGACCCACAGCGCGTACCCGGGCCGGGGATCCACCCGCACCGTGAGCGGCTCGCCACCCTCGGCGTTGCCCAGGTCCAGCGTCGCCTCGCGCCCCTTCACCTCGTGGATGAGCATCTCGCGGCCGGACATGCTCAGCGGGCCGCCGGGGACGAAGCCGCCCACGAAGAACCGGTACACCCCGGGGGCAACCTCCATGCGGTAGGTGCCCTTGACGCCGCTGAGGAACATGAGCGCCGTTCCCCGCTGCGCGTCCAGCACCGCCACCTCCTTGCCCTCGGCGGGCTTGCCCTGCTCGTCATACACCACGCCGGTCAGCCGCGAGGGGGAGCGCAGCTTCACCGTCACCTCGGCCTGCCCCGGCTCCACCGTGGCCGAGCCCTCCATGTTCCAGCGCCGGCCCGCCAGTTCCACCTTTCCCCCGGACGCGGGCAACGCCAAGGTGAAGCGCCCGTCCGGCCCGGCGGCCCCGGCCTCGTCGCATTCCTTGCAGGTGACCACCGCCTGCGGCACCGGCTTGTCGGACTCGTCCTTCACCGTCCCCACCGCGCGCGGGGCCAGCGTGAGCGGGATGTTCCCCAGGTCCCGCGCCGCGGACAGCTCCACCTGCTTCGGCTGGAAGCCGTGCGCCTGCAGCACCAGCGTCACCTTCCCGTCCACCACGGCCAACGGCAGGGAGAAGCGGCCGTCCGCGTCCCGCACCTCGCGCCCGTTGATTTCGCAGTGGCCCACCGGCGCGCCGTCCGGTGCCACCACCCGCCCGGTGAAGAGCTGCCGGGCGCGCACCTGGACCTTCACCGGCGCCCCGCCCGCCACCGCGGACAGCTGCTCCGGCGCGTCGTACCCCGGATGGGAGAAGCGGAGCGCCACCGTGGCCCTCGGCTTCAGCGCGCCCAGCTCGAACCGCCCCTGCGCGTCCGTCACTGCCGGGCGCCGGGACGCCGGGGCGTGCAGCTCCGCCCCCGCCACGGGCTCGCCCTTCCCGTCCACCACCTGCCCGGTCACCTGCGCCCCCTCGCCCAGCACCACGCGCACGCGCACCGTGTCCCCCTCCCGGAGATCCACGCGCAGCGGCTCCGCCGTCTGCAGCTCCGCGTGGAAGGCAATCACCTGGTAGCTGCCGGGCGGGATGCCGCGCAGCCGCACCACGCCGTCCGAGCCGGAGGGCTCCTCGCTCGCGAGCAGCTCCCGGTCTCCCTGACGCAGCGAGGCAGACGCCCCCTCCACGCGGCGCCCGTTGTGCTCCACCAGCACGTCCACTGTGCCGCGCGGCTCCAGCATCACCCGCACCTGCTCCGCCGGCGCCTCCACCCGCACGCTGCCGCTGCCCCACTCCGAGTGGTGGGCGCTCAGCACGTACTGCCCGGGCGAGGGCACCGGCAGGACGAAGTGCCCGGTCGCATCCGAGCGGGCGGCGCGCCCCAGCGCCTCCAGCCGTACCTCCACCCCTGGGGCGGGCTGCTCGTACTCGTCCTGCACCACCCCGCGGATAACGGACGCATGGGTGAGCGTCACGGCCAGGGGGAGATCCAGCGCGCTGACCGCCACCGGGAGCTCCGCCGTCTTGCAGTCCCGCGCGGACACCCTCAGCAC
>VGRA01000729.1 GCA_016875515.1 Deltaproteobacteria bacterium
GCCTGCCCCTCCGGTTGCTCGCCATCGAGGCAGCGGGGAAGCTGAAGCTCCCCGCGACGGCGCCGGCCCTCCAGAAGGCCTGGGAAGCGGAGCTGCGCGCCATCGAAGCGGCGCGCGAGGACTGGGTGAAGGCTCCGCCCACCGGGGGGGCCGCGCCCGAGGCGGAGGCGGACCGCACGCGGGATCTCCTGGCACGGGTGTCCGCGCTCAATGCGCAGAAGCTCAAGGACCTGGGGCGCCGGGGCACCCGCCGGCTCGCCCCTGCGGAGCTGGCCGAGGACCTGGGGGGGGAAGAGGCCCGGACTGCGACCGCGCTGCTGGAGGCGCTGGCCCGGGTGGGAGCGCCCGGCGCCCGCGAGCTGCTGGAGCGGTGGACGCAGGATCCGCTGCCGCTGCTGCGCCGCTCTGCCTACGTGGGGCTGGCCTCGCTGGGCGGGGACGCGCTCCAGTCCGCGCGCGAAGGGCTGTTTGACCCGGACCGGGAGGTGCAACTGGAGACCGCGCGGGCGCTCGTGCGCGCCGGGGAGGCTGGACAGGTGCAGGTGGTGCAGGCCGCCGTCGAGCTGGCGGGAGACAGGGTCTCCCTGCTGACCGCGCTGCTGGAGGCAGACCAGTCGCTGCCACCTGCGGCGGTGGCTCCCCTGGTCGGGCTGCTCGCGGAGGGTGGCCCGGATGCGGCGCTCGCCGCGAGGCTGCTGGGGGAGGCGCGGGCTGTGGACGCGGTGAAGCCCCTGCTCAACTACCTGGATGACACGGCTGCCATGGGGCGCCGCGAGGCGCTGGTGGCGCTCGGGCGGATGGGAGACGCCTCCGTGGCCGGCGCCGTGGCGCGGGATCTCTGCCACGAGAGCCCGGAACTGCGGGCCGCCGCCCTGGAGGTCCTCGCGGCGCTCGCCCAGGCCCATGGCGGCAAGGCGAAGGGGGACCTGTCCGCCCACGCCGCCGCGGTGGACGCGCTCAAGGGGGACTACCACGCCCGCGTGCGGGAGCTGGCCGCTGCCGCCGAAAAGGCGCTGAAGTGACCTGAAACGGCGAAGGGCGCCCGTCCACACCGGACCGGGCGCCCCTCGTGCCTGCGCGAAACCCGTGCGGGGTTACTTCGTGTCCGCGGCCTGCGGGCGCGCCGGCGGGTCCAGCTTCTTGGCCTTCGCCTTCTCCGCGGGGGTGGCCGGCTTGTTGCGGAACAGCTTCCAGCTGCCCTCGTCCCCCTTGATGGAGAGGACCGCGGCAAAGCCGGAGCTCTTGGTGCCGTCGTTCATGTCCCAGCCCACCGTGTCCGCCGGGCCCGCGCCGAGGAACAGGCTCTTCGCCCACGTCTCCTGGTTCACCACGGTGGTGCCGGCGAGATCCGTGGCGCGGCCACCCGCCTCCTTGATGTTGGAGTGCAGGCCGAAGGCAATCCCCGCCGCCTTCACCGCGGCGTTGATCTGCGGATCACCCACGTTGCCGCCCATGGAGGTGTGATCCAGCGCCAGGCCGCCCTCGCCGCGCGGCGGGCCGTGGCTCACCAGCACCACCGGGTGCTTGGCGGCCTTCGCCTCGCCGGCCACCTTCACCACCTCGTCCACGGTGGACTTGAAGTAGGCGCAGCCCTGCGCGCACTTGATGTAGTTGGCGTCGTGGTAGCCCGGGAGGGAGACCAGGGTCACCTCGGGGAACTCCACCGCGCGCACGGCGTTCAGGTTGACCACGTTCGGGAAGTCGGCCCGGGCGGCGTTGACGCCATCGGTGAACGCGGCGCGGCACTCGGAGTTGCCCGCCACCACGAACACGGGCAGCGCGCTCTCGCCGAGGAGCTTCAGCACGCGGGTGATGGCCTCGGGGTTCTCGTCCCCCACGTCGCCCGTCACCACGATGCCGTCCGCCTTCTGCTCCTTGAAGAAGGCGACGTACTTGTTGAGCGCCACCAGGTTCGCGCCGGTGTCCTCGTTGATGGGGCCGAGCACGCCGAGGTTCACCACGCCGTCCGCGTCCGCGTCCTTGAAGGTCAGCTTGTAGCCGGTCTGAACGGCCGTCCGGGC
>VGRA01000730.1 GCA_016875515.1 Deltaproteobacteria bacterium
GGGGAGCGCGCTGCTGCGCGGGGCGGGGGACACGCGCTTCAGCTTCCTCGCCAACCTGGCCGGCCACTGGCTGGTGGGCTTCCCGGTGGCCGCTTGGCTGGGGTTGCGCGGGGCGCTGGGCGTGGTGGGACTGTGGGTGGGGCTCGCTGCCGGGCTCACCGCGGTAGCGGTCCTGCTGGTGGCCCGCTTCACGTGGATCTCCACCCGGCCGCTCGTTCCGTTGGAGCCGGCGGCGCGCCCGGACCCGGGCTGAAGGGCTACTTCTCCTTGCCCTCCTCGGAGCCGGCGCGGAGCACCTGGACCTTCTTCCCCTTTCCCTCGATGGCGCCGCCCATCCCCTTGGCCATGCCCTTCACCGCGGAGCGGCCGGGCGGCTGGTAGATGACGCGCATCTCCTTCGCGGTGGGGAGGTCTGCGAGCGTGGAGTCGAACAGGAAGTAGAGGGTGCTCTCCTCCACCTGCACGCGCTCGGCCTCCCGGCGGTTGTCCATCTCCACGATGGTGGTGCCCGCCTCCACCGTGCGCGCCGAGGAGTCCAGCGCGCGCACCTTCACCTTGAGGAAGGGGGCCGAGCCGTTCTCCTTGTACTCGCGCGCCCCCTGCACCGTGATGACCAGGTCTGCCCCGGTGGCGGCCGCCTTGGGCCCTGCCTGCAGGCCGGTGCCGGTGTTGTTGTCCGTGTCCAGGAAGAAGGAGGCGTTGGCGCAGCGGTTCTTGCACGAGTCGCCGAAGGGCTCGCGGTTGAAGACCGCCTTGAGGGAGATGTCGGTGCCCTGCAACGTCACCGTGAGCTCCGTGGCCACCGGCTTGTCCTCGTCATCCCCCGGGGACGGCTTGTACACGAGCGTGGGCTTGGCGAGTGCCAGCGGGGCCCAGAGGAGTGCGGCGGCGAGGAGGGGACGTGCCATGAAGGATACCTATCTCAGACCAGCTGACACCTGGAACACAAGATCCACCGCTCCCTTCCCCGGACGGGGGCGAACGGAAGATATTCGCGGCCTCCCCCATGTACGTCCGCCAGATTCCCGTGGGCCCCATGAAGAACTTCGCCTACCTGCTGGGGCCGGCGGACTCCGCGGAGACCTGGGTGGTGGATCCGGCGTGGGACGTGCCCGGGCTGCTCGCGGCCGCGGCGGAGGATGGGCGCAGGCTCGCCGGGGCGGTGATGACCCACTCGCACGGTGATCACTGCAACGGCCTGCCGGGGCTGCTCGCCGCGGTGGACGTCCCGGTCTACGTGCACGCGACGGAGGCGGCCTTCTCCCCGGAGCTGCGCCGGATGGCCGGGGACGCCCTGCGCCCGGTGCGAGGTGGGGACCGGCTGCGGCTGGGCGCCCGGGAGGCCACCTTCCTGCACACCCCCGGCCACACGCCGGGCAGCCAGTGCCTGTGGTGCGAGGCGGGCGTGGTGTCCGGGGACACGCTCTTTGTCGGGGCGTGCGGGCGGTGTGATCTCCCCGGCGGGGATCCCGAGGCCATGTACCGCTCGCTCACCGGGGTGCTGGGGGCGCTCCCCCCGCAGACGCCGCTGCTGCCCGGGCATGACTACGGCCACAGCCGGACGACTTCGCTGGGTGCGGAGCGCGCCGGAAGCCCCGCGCTCTCGCACGGCGCCGTGGCGGACTTCGTGGCGTGGCGGATGAGGCCACGGCGCTGAGCCGCACCCAGGGCGGCTTGGCCGAATGAACCGCTTTGAACACATGGCTGCGTTCGAGCCCACCGATTGACCGGGGCAGCCAGTGGCCCCTGCAGCTGACGTGCCCCCCGAGAACTGGACCAGTTGAAGCGTGAGTCCTTCACTGCCCTGGACGGGCAGACGGAGGACGAATGGGCCGCAAGAGCAAGTACACAGAGGAGCAGATCATCCGGGCGCTGAAGGAGGTCGCGCAGGTTCGCGGGCGCGTCTTGGTGAGGGCGGGAGCGGAGCACGAGCTCCTCGAGGGTCGCGCGACCGGATGGCACGCCGGGGTCGGAGCCTCGCTCCGCCGCGTGCCCGTGGTCGTCCGTACGCAGCGTCG
>VGRA01000731.1 GCA_016875515.1 Deltaproteobacteria bacterium
GCTGGTTGCCGCATGCCACGGCCGAGTAGCCGGTCCCCACCTGGACGGGGGCGTTGCGCTGCGAGGTGGCCCCGAGGCCCAGCTTGCCGAGCGACGGAGAGCCCCAGGCCCACAGGCTTCCGTCCGCCTTGAGCGCCATGGAGTGGCTGGTCCCGGCCGAGATGGCGGTAAAGCCGGTGGCCACCGCGGTGGGGACGGCGCGCGGCACGTTGTCCCCCACCCCGAGCTGCCCGTCCGTGTTGTCCCCGAAGGCGAACAGCTGGCCCCCGGCGTTGAGCGCCAGGGTGTGCTTGCCGCCCGCCGCCACGGCGGTGAAGGTCCCGGTCCGCACCACCTCGGCGGGCGCCGTGCGGGCCGCCACGCTGCCCAGCCCGAGGGCCCCGGTGGATGCGTCCCCGAACACCCGGAGCGTCCCGTCCGAGAGCAGCGCCAACGACGTGGCCACGCCTGCCGCGGCGAAGGCGTAGCCCGTCCCCACCTTCACGGGCGCGGCCTGCTGCGAGGCGCCGCCCGTGCCCAGCTGCCCGGACGCCCCCTCTCCCCAGGCCCAGAGCGTGCCGTCCGCCTTGACGCCGAGCGCGTGCGCGCTGCCCGCCGCCACGGCCGAATAGCCGGTCCCCACCTGCGCCGGCGAGGTCCGCTGCGCCGTGTCCCCCACGCCCAGGCGGCCGCTGCCGTTCCCGCCCCAGGCCATCAAGGCGCCCGCCGTCGTCACTCCATAGGACTGCACCGCCGCGGCCGCGAGCGCCGCATACCCGGTGCCCAGCTGGGTCGGCACCTTGCGAACCGCCGTGTCGCCGAGTCCCAGCTGTCCGCTCGTGTTGAGGCCGAAGCCCCAGGCGCTGCCGTCCGTCTTCAGCGCCAGCGAGTGGCTGCTGCCCGCCGCTGCGGAGGCGTAGCCCGTCCCCGTCCCGACGCGCGTGGGGACCAGCCGCTGCGTGGTGTCGTTGAGGCCCAGCTGGGAGCTGGTGTTCAGCCCCCAGCTCCACAGCGTCCCGTCCGTCTTCACCCCGAGCGAGTGGGCGTCCCCCGCGGCGACGCGCGCGTAGCCGGTCCCCACCTGCGCGGGGGCGGTGCGGAGAAGCGCGTCGTTGAGTCCGAGCTGCCCGCTCGTGTTGAGCCCCCAGGCCCACAGGGTGCCATCCGTCTTCACCGCGAGGGAGTGGCCCGCCCCGGCGGCCACCTCGGCGAAGCCGTCTCCCACCTTCTCGGGAAGCAGCCGCTCGCTGGTGTCGCCGAGTCCCAGCTGCCCGTTGAGGTTGGTGCCCCAGGCCCAGAGGCTGCCGTCCGTGCCGAGCCCGAGCGCGTGGGCCCCGCCGAAGACCACCTTCACCCAGCGCGGGTGACATTGGACCCGCACGTTGGAGACAGGGGCCGCGCCCACCACCCCGCTGCCGGCGTGCACGTTGCACCACGCCCCCGAGGGCTGCGCCGTCACCCGGACGTCGTACACCGCGCCGGACGCCAGCCCCTCGGCAAAGCTGAACGACGTCGTCCCTTGCGCCACGGGAACGTCCGCCATCCCACCGTTGGACAGCACCAGCCCGCTTCCGGTCAGCCCGTCCACCGTCCCTCCGAGCCCGTACGCGGTGAGGAAGGCCAGCGACGGCGCCTGTGAGAGTTGAACCCCCTCGGCGGTGGCGACGAGCGTCCCCGTGGTGGCCGCCGCGGAGGAGAGCTGGAAGACCGCCACCCCCTCCGCGCTGGTCGCCGCCCCGGCAGGGGATGGGACGGCCGTGCCCGAGTAGGCGATCGTCACCCACGCCCCCGGCACCGGCCGCTGCAGCGCGTCCCGCGCCGTCACGGTCACCCGGGCCACCGAGAGGCCATCCGCCGCCACGGCCGTGGGCGCGCTGACGGAGGAGAGGGCCGCGTCCGGCGGCAGGAACGTGACCGTGGCCGTGGCCACCTCCGCGCCCAGGACCGAGGCCGCCACGAGCGAGGTGCAGGCGGTGGCGCTGGAGACCTGTCCCACCGCCTTCCCCTGGGCATCCGTGGGCTGGGC